>NZ_JBXAQP010000019.1:0-46621 GCF_058807355.1 Allobosea sp. GW821-FHT12C12 | reverse complement strand
GCCGCCGCCGGTCCGCGCCCCGATCGCCGCCCGCCACGCCGCGACGACCGGCCGCGTCAGGACGGACCCCGTCAGGACCGCCCGCCGCGCACCGGCAGGCCGGATCAGGGCCGTCCCGAGCAGGGCCGCGGCCCGAGGCCGGACTTCAAGCGCGACGGCCGGCCCGGCGGCCCGCGCCGCGACGACCGCGATGTCGAGCGCCTCAATCAGCCGCAGCGTCCCCGCCCGGCCGAGCGCGAGCCCGATCCGGATTCGCCATTCGCCAAGCTCGCCGCGCTGAAGGCGCAGCTCGAGGGCCAGAAGAACTGAGCGCGAAGATGGCGGGACGGAATGCGCGATGTGGCCGGTGCGGTTGCGTCCCGCGCGCCGGACCGCTATTCGGCTAAGGACGTCCTGCGAAGGATGCTCGGCCTTGCGTTCCGGCCGCGTCGGAGTCTGTGAGTTTTGCAGTCCATGCCCATGTCCGCCGCCGGCCCGATCTCGAGCAGCACCCGCGAGCGCCCGCGCTTCATCGCCATCCGGCGGGAGAGCGACGGCTACGGCATCCGCTTCGGCCTGACCGAGGAGGAGGACAGGCTGCGCCATGGCCCGGTCTTCGCGACCTTGCCCGAGGCGCTGGCCTGGATCGCCAGCGTCGACGGCAGCGCCGGCGAGACGCCCGGCTCGTGAACACGGCCCGTTTGACCGCGCTGCCGGCGAGCGGCTTTCGCCGCACCCCCTGGAAGAACGGCGGCGGGGTCAGCACCGACATCGCCGGTTGCTACAGGGCGGATGCCGCGCCTGGCGCCTGGGACGGCGTGATCTGGCGGCTCGGCCGCACGCAGATCGTGACGCCCGGCCCGTTTTCCGATCTCACCGGCTATGAACGCCTGCAGGTCGCGATCGCCGGCAGGGGCCTCGTGCTGGCGGCCCCGGACAGCGAGATCGACCTGCGCGAGCCCTGGCGTCCGGTCCGCTACGATGGCGGCACGCCGATCGTGACCCGGCTGGAGCACGGCCCGGTCGAGGTGGTGAACCTGATCGCCGACCGCCGGCTCTGCGAGATCGCGCTCGTCGTGCCGAGGCCGGGCGAACCGGCAGAACTGCCGCCCGGCCTGCATTTGCTCTATGCGCCCGACGCGCGGGCTTCAGGCGAAGTGGACGGGCAGGCCTTCGCGATCGGGGCCGGCGATGCGCTGCGGATCGAGGCGGAGAAGGCCTGCTGGCTCTCGATCGCCCCAGGCATCGCACTGCTCGCCACGATCATTCGCCGAGACGGCTGATGGATTTCAAAATCCCTAGCTAATCTCCACGATATCCCGGTCGGGCGTCGATCCTGGCGAGGTGCGCGGATAGGTGAGAACAAGAACGATGGCCAGTTCCGGAAAAATCCATATCGGCGTCGGTGGCTGGGTGTTCGAGCCCTGGCGCGGAACCTTCTATCCCGACGGGCTGTCGCAGAAGCGCGAGCTCGAATACGCCGCCGGCAAGCTCACCTCGATCGAGATCAACGGGACCTACTACGGCTCGCAGAAGCCCGAGAGCTTCGCGCGATGGCGCGCCGAGACGCCCGACGGCTTCGTCTTCGCGCTGAAGGGTTCGCGCTACATCACCAATCGCCGCGTGCTGGCCGAGGCTGGGCCCTCGATCGAGAAATTCTTCGCCACCGGCGTGACCGAGCTGAAGGAGAAGCTCGGCCCGATCAACTGGCAGTTCACGGGCACGAAGCAGTTCGACCCGGCCGATTTCGAGGCCTTTCTCAGGCTGCTGCCGAAAAGCGATGGCGGCGTCGCGCTGCGCCACGCCGTCGAGGTCCGGCATGACAGCTTCCGCTCGCCCGCGTTCGTCGCGCTGCTGCGGGAGTACGGGGTCGCCGCGATCGTCTCGGCGGATTCCCCCTACACGCAGATCGCCGACGTCACGGCGCCGTTCGTCTATTGCCGGATCATGGGCGCGAAAGAAGCGGAGCCGAAGGGCTATCCTGACAAGGCGCTCGATGCCTGGGCGAGGCGCGCTCGCGACTGGGCCGCGGGCGGTGCCGCCGAGGGGCTCGACGTGGTGGTGGCGGATGCGCCGACGAAAACGCCGCGCGACGTGTTCCTCTATGTGATCAGCGGCGACAAGATGCGCAATCCGGCTGCCGCGATGGCGCTGATCGAGCGGGTTTCCGCCTAGGGTGAATCCTGGCAGAGATCGGCCCAGATCGCGCCGGTCAGCGCCGCCATCCGGTCCGGGCCGATCCGGAGCGCGCTGGTCGTCGAGCCGGCCGCGGGCACGACCTCGTCGAAGGCGCGCAGCGAGACGTCGCAATAGACCTGCAGCGGCGTCGCCAGGCCGAACGGACAGACGCCGCCGACAGGATGGCCTGTGAGGCCCGAGACCTCCTGCGCATCGAGCATGCGCGGCTTGCCGCCGAGCGCGTCCTTGACCTTCCTGTTGTCGAGCCGGGCGTCGCCACGCGTGACCACCAGCACGACGCGCTCGCCGATGCGCAGCGACAGGGTCTTGGCGATCTGCCCCGGCGCGACGCCATGCGCGGCCGCCGCCAGCGCCACGGTGGCGCTGCTTTCCCCGGTCTCGACGATGGCGATGTCGGGGGCGTGCTGGCTGAGAAAGGCACGGACGCTGGCGAGACTCATCGCCGGGTTCCTCCGAAGGCCCAGCGCAGCGCCAGGGCCGCAAGCGCCGGCACGCCGAAGACGACGAGGAAGATCGGCCATTCCCGCATCGCGCTGAAGCCGGCGCGGTTGATGCCGATCCAGAGATTGACGAGCGCGGCCGCGAACCAGAGCGGAACGAAGATCTTCGTGGCGAAGGCGATCGGTCGCGTGCCCGCGGCCTTCAGGCGCGGCGCGAGGATCAGCAGCAGTCCGAGCAGGGCGAAACCGCCGGCGATGACCTTGAGCGTATGCATGGGCTCCCCCTCGGTGGCAGAATAGCCGCCCTCCGGCCGCCGGGCGACCCCTGCCCGCCGATCCGTTCGCATCGGCGTTTGAATATCTGGCGGCGATTACCGGGGCTTAATCCTTCACGGGCATGATCTCGGGTCGAAGCCGCGCCCGGCCGGGCGCGGATCGTCCCGGGCTAAGGTTTTCCGGCGATGGCCATCCTGCGCCGAATCTCCACACAGATCTTCTGCGCGGTCCTGGTTCTCGCGTTGTCGGGGGCGTTCGCGATCGGCTTCGGCACGGCGACGCTCGGCCGCTACGCCGCCATGACCGACGACATGCAGGCGGCGTCGCGCCGGGAGCTGCTGGCGGAAAGGATCAACGGCGCGGTCAACGCCACGGTGATGGAATCGCGCGGCATCTATATGAGCCGCGACGCGGCGGATGCCGAGCGCTTCGCCGTGCCGCTGCTGGCCAACCTCGCCGAGATCGAGGGGCTGCTTCGCGAATGGCGCGGCATCGCCGCGGCCGGCAGCAGCTCGGCGGCGCTCCAGGACGTGACGCTGCAGGTCGAGGCCTTTCTGCGTTTCCGGAGCGAGATCGTCAGGCGCGCGCGGGTAGACGGACCCGCGGCCGCGGATGCGCTCGGCAACAACGAGGATAATCGCGGCAACCGGCAGGCCTTGAACGCGGCGCTCAGGCGCGTCGCCGAACTGAACAGTCGCGACAGCGCCGTCATCGACCAGGCGCTGGACCTGCTGCAGCAGCGCAGCATGACGACCCAGCTTGCCGGCGGTCTCCTGTCGCTCGCGCTCGGGCTTGCCCTGGCCCTGATGGTGGTGCGACGCCGTGTCGTCCAGCCGCTGCGGCAGTTGTCGCTGACCATGCTTGGGCTGGCGGCCGCGCGGCCGGTCGACGCGATTCCGTCGGCGACGCGTCCGGACGAGATCGGCGACATGGCGCGCGCCGTCGTCGTGTTCCGCGACAACGCCATGGCGCGCGAGGCCCTGGAACGCGAGGCGCGTGCGACCGAGGGCGCCAGGATGAGCCGGCAAGCGAGGCTGGAAGAGCTGATCTTCGATTTCGATGCGAGGATCGAAGCGGTGCTCGACACGGTGCGCTCCAGCGCCGGCGCGATGGAGGAGACGGCGCGCAGCCTGAACCGGATGGCCGTCGTCGCCAGCGATCAGGCCGGGCAGGCGCGCGGCGCCTCGCTCGAGGCGTCGGGCAACGTCACGGCCGTGGCCGCGGCCTCCGAGGAGCTGTCGGAGTCGATCGCCGAGATCGCCGAGCGCGTCGGCAAGGCCAACGCGGTCGTCAGCGCCGCGGCGCGGGAGGCGAGCGGCGCCAGCGTCAACGTCGCCAATCTCGCCGAGGCCGCCGGCAATATCGGCAAGATCGTCGATCTCATCCGCGATATCGCGGCCCAGACCAATCTGCTCGCGCTCAACGCCACCATCGAGGCGGCGCGCGCCGGCGAGACCGGGCGCGGCTTCTCGGTGGTGGCGGGCGAGGTCAAGGAGCTCGCGAGCCGCACGGCGCAGGCGACCGACGACATCGCCGGCCAGATCGCCGCCTTCGAGCGCGAGGCGCAGGGCGCCGTCGGCGCGATCGCGCAGATCGCCTCGGTGATGAACGAGGTCGCGCAGCACACCCTCGCGATCGCCGGCGCGACCTCGCAGCAGATGATGGCGACCTCCGAGATCGCCCGCAACGCGCAGGCGACCGCGACCGGCACGTCCGGCGTCGTTCGCCGGATGGAGGGCGTGACGGCGGCATCCGAGGCGACGATGAGCGCGGCGAGCCAGGTGCTGGCGACCGCCGAAAGCCTCGCCCGCGAAGCGCACGAGCTGCGCGGCGCGATGGCGACCTTCTTCAGCGAGGTCAAGGCGGCCTGAGCCGCTTTGCGGCGGCCGCGAATGCGCTGTAGCTCCGCACGGCCGGGAACGCGCTTGCCGCGAACAATCGCCAGATCGAAGTCTTCGCGGCGGTGATGAAGGCCGGCACGATTTCCGCGCGCCGAAGCCTGGTTCAATCCGGCGCGCTGGACGGCCATGGCGCCGATCAATGCCGAGGCAGAGCGGCGCGGCATTCGCCATGCGCCGCTCTCCCGCCCGCCATGAGGCGGCGCGCCTCTTGCATTGCAGCAGACAAGGCGCATCTCTCGAGATGTCAGGGAAGACACGCCTCCGGTCGGCAGCGCAATCGATGCGCGCTTTGACAGGAGAAAACATTGGCTAGCTCAAGCAAGGCCCGATCGACCGCGGTTGGTGGCGAAATCCGCCGGCTCTGGCCCGCGGAACGCGACCTCTTCACAGCCCATCTGTTGCGGCTCGACGCGCGGACGCGCCGCGAGCGCTTCGGGACGGCGGTTAACGACGACTTTCTGATCAACTATGCCGCCGCCACCTTCGGCGTCGGCGGGCTGGTCTATGCCTATATCGAGGCGGGCTCCGTGCGCGGCGCCGGCGAATTGCGCGGGCTCGACGACATCGTCGCGCAGACCGGCGAGGCCGCCTTCAGCGTCGAGCGCGACTGG
Organism: Allobosea sp. GW821-FHT12C12; assembly: GCF_058807355.1. Lineage (NCBI taxonomy): Bacteria > Pseudomonadati > Pseudomonadota > Alphaproteobacteria > Hyphomicrobiales > Alloboseaceae > Allobosea > Allobosea sp. GW821-FHT12C12. The sequence goes on along the minus strand of NZ_JBXAQP010000019.1, from coordinate 41,215 downwards.
CGCAGGCAGGGAGTCGGCGAGGCGCTGTTAAGCCGGCTGATCACGGCCGGGCGCAATCGCGGCATCCGCACGCTCTATATGACCTGCCTGCCCGAGAACGCGGCGATGCGCCGGCTCGCGCGCAAGTTCGAGGCCGATCTCGTCGGCGGCTACACCGATGTCGAGGGCTCGATCGCGACCGGCGGGCCGACGCCGTTCACCATCCTCGACGAGGCCTTCGACAACGCCCGGAGCTTCGCCACGATCGCGCTCTCCCTGCAGCGCAAGTTCTGGCGGCCGGCGCTGTTCGGTCGGGCCCTGCGCGGCGGCGCCTGATATCATCTGACGCGAATTCTCTTCGCTCGGTTGATTCCAGCCAAGCGAAAAGCGCGCTAGCGGCTGAGCGACAGCGCCGCGCCCGACTTCGTCACCGCGCCGCTGAGCGAGCCGCCGCTGTCGGCGCGCAGCCGCGCCACCACGGCGCCGCCCTGCTGGTAGAGATAGACCTCGCCATTGCGGTAGTCCCAGGCGTTGACCGTCTGCAGGTCGCGGTTCGAGCAGCCCGACGCGCTGGCGCGGTAGAGATCGAGCGTCGAGGCGCTGGACAGCTGGACCCGGCAGGAGCCGCCGGTCGCCTCGCGCGCGGTCCAGCCGCCGACGACGCCGTCGCGCGAGGAAACAGGCGCGCGCGCCTGTCCCGAGCCAAGCGTCTGAATATCGCCGCCGCCGCGCAGGGTCGGCGGCTGCGCCGGGGTGGCCGGGGGCGGGGCCTGCGGCGCACCGGCATTGGGATCGAAGAACGGATCCTGCGGCGGGGGCAGGGCGCCGGGGCCGGGCGGCGCGCTCGCGACCGGATAGCCGCCCGGCGGCGGCAACGGCTCGGAAATCACCGGGGACGAGGAGATCGGCGGCGCCGATTGCAGCGGCGGCTGGCCGTAGCCGCCTCCGGGGCCGCCATAGGCCTGCCCGCCGGCAGGCTGACCGCCGACGAAGCGCTGCGAGCCGGCGCAGGCGGCGAGCCCGAGCAGAGGCAGCAGGCAAGCGGCCTTGAGGAGGGCGCGGGCGGTCGATGCGGTCGTCGTCATGCCAAGCTCGTCTCGATCGTCTTCATGGGCCGGGAGCAGACTGCAGCCGCCAATTGAACCTGACATGATCGCCATGTGGATCGCGGCTGCCGCAAGTCCTGTTTAGCCCAGTGCATGGACCTTTCCCAGTGCGCAAGCCTTACGAACCCGCCGCGAACGGTCTGGTTCCGCATGCCGCGGCCGGGCATAGTCATGCGATCTGGCCTGCAAGTTCGGAGACGCCGATGAAGCCGCTCAACCCCGCCACGATCCGTCCGCCCTTCGCGCGCTACAGCCATGGCGTCGAGGTGCCGGCCGGGCACAGGCTGGTCTTCTGCTCTGGCCAGCTCGGCGTCGCGGCCGCTGGCACGATTCCGGAAGGCGCGCGCGCCCAGGCCGATCTCTGCTTTTCCAACATCGCCGCGATCCTGACCGAGTCCGGCATGCGGCTTTCCGACATCGTGCGCATCAACGCCTATGTCACCGACCGCGAGCACATGAAGGACTACATGGAGTCGCGCGACGCCCATGTCGGGACGCCGCCGCCGGCCTCGACGCTGGTGATCGTCTCCGGCTTCACCCTGCCGGAGTTCAAGGTCGAGATCGAAGTGGTCGCGGCCGCCCCCGAGAAGCGCCGGAAGGTCAGGGTCGGGGCGGAAAAGTTCTGAATCGGTCCGGTCAGTTCTCGGCCCGCCATGGATAGCTCCAGGTTTCGGTCAGCGCCTTGTCGCGGATCTTCAGGAAGGCGCGCATCTCGGCGAGCTGGCCCGGCTCGACGACGATGTCGATGAAGGCACGGAAGCCTTGCGTCTTCGGATTGGGCACGATGAAGGCGCGGTCGATCCGGCCATAGGCGATCGAGGGCACGATCTCGACCTTGTCCGGCTGGCGCAGGTGGAAGCCGAGGTCGCCGCCGGCGAAATCGACGATGAAGCGGCGCGACCCGGTCGTCACCGCCTCGCCCGAGCCCAGCGCCTTCGGCCGGGCCTGATAGGTGTTGATGATGCGCCCGCCCGGATGCAGGTCGTTGGAATCGAGCATCGCCGTCAGCTTGTAGGCGAAGGAGAACTCGCGGCCCGGCTCCAGCGGGGTTTTCGGCGCCCAGAGCGCGACGACATTGTCGTTGGTCTCGTCGGTGGTCGGCAGCTCGATCAGCTCGACGACGCCCTCGCCCCAGTCGCCCTGCGGCTCGATCCAGTAGGAGGGCCTCAGCTCGTAGCTCAGATCGAGATCCTGGTAGTGCTCGAAGACGCGGTCGCGCTGCATCAGGCCGAAGCCGCGGACATTGCGCTCGACAAAGGACGAGGTCGCCTGCTGCCTGGGATTGCGCAGCGGCCGCCAGATCCATTCGCCGGTGCCGGAATGGATCATCAGCCCGTCGGAATCATGCAACTCGCTGCGGAAATCGTCTTGGAAGCGCCGGTCGTTCTCGCCGGTGAAGAACATCGAGGTCAGCGGCGCGAGGCCGAGCTTCTCGATCGCCTTGCGCGGGAACAGCGTCGCGTAGACGTCGACCACGCTGTCGACGTCCGGATAGATCTGGAAGCGATAGGCCCCGGTGACCGAGGCCGAATCGAGCAGGGCATGGACCGTGACGCGCTCGGCGTTGGCCGCGGGGGCCTCGACCCAGAACTCCCGGAACATCGGGAACTCCTCGCCGCCGGGCACGCCCGCGCCGATCGAGAGCCCGCGCGCCGACAGGCCGTAGCGCTGCTCGCGGCCCAGCACGCGGAAATAGCTCGCGCCGATGAAGGAGATCAGCTCGTCGAAGATGCGCGGATCATTGAGCGGGTAGTGCAGCCGGAAGCCGGCGAAGCCGAGATTGACCGGCAGCGGCTTCTCGAACCTGACCCGGCCATAGTCGAACAGGTTGGCGGAGTAGGGCACCGGCGTCGCGACGCCGTCGCGCACCACGTTCACCACCACGGGCCGGTTGAACAGGAAGCCCGGGTGGAACATCTGCATGCGGAAGCCGGCGCCGGTCTGCGCCAGCAGCGCCCGTTCGGGGCGGAAGCGGATGTCGCGCCAGGCGTCGAAATCGAGCCGAGAAAGCTGCTCGGGCAGGACCGGCCCGGGCTCGTAGGGCACGGACGCGATCTCGCGGGCGCGGGCGACGACCTGCTCGAAGCCGAAACGCGGCTGCGGCGGGGCGGGAGGAGGCGGTTGCGGCTCGGGCTGCTGGGCGAGCAGGGCCGAGGGCGCGACGGAGGCGGCAAGCAAGGTCGAGAGGCCGGCAAGAACGGAGCGGCGATGAGGGGCGGGCATAGGGTTGTTCGATCTTCAGGACAGAGGGTCGAATGCGGACGCATCGAAGATGCGCAAGTCGAGATGAAGCGCCATTAGGTCGAAATCACGGTCGCGGTGCAGCAGTTCATATTGTCGCTCGATACAGAATGTCGCGATCAGGAGATCAATGCTTTTGCGGGGTGTGATGCCGACGCTTCTGAGCCTGCGCGAATGGCGGGCCGCTGCGACTGCAAGTTTCGGATCGACCATGCGCTGGAGCGAGAACCTCCGCATCCACGTTTCGAGCGTCCTGGCATGCCGATCGTCGCGTGCGCCGCGCAATAGCTCGAACAACACGAGATCGCCGAGAACGAGGTCCGGCGATCCGATCAGTCTATCGAGCTGATCGACCTGGACGGATTCGACGCCGCGCAGATGATCGATCCAGACGGAGCTATCGGCGACGATCACGTCTCCCGATCCGGCTCGCGATCCGTTCGCATCTCGTCCAGGTCGCCTTCCCAGCCCATCCCTCGCAGCGCCTCGAAGGCTTCTCGCTGGCGAGACATCTGGACGGTTCGACGCAGGGCTTCCTCGACCGTCGCCCGTTTCGTCGCTTTTCCGGTCACTCGCATCGCCGTCTTGAGAAGCTCGTCGTCGATCTCGATATTCGTTCGCATCACGCACCTGATGTGTCCGTTTCCGCATTATCCTACACATGCGGCGCGGCGCTTACAAATCGTCCCGACCGTCCAAAAAACTCTTGTCGTCCGACCCCGCGATCCGTATATCGGTCTCACCCAATTCGCACGTGCCTGTGGCCGCGTGCCAGTCGGTGGGCATCCGGACAAGAGGCCGGACAGCCGCCAGGAGTTGGAGGACGGATGGAGGGGGATGGATATCCCCTCAAATCACGCCTCCCGGTTCCCCCAGGGGAGCTGCTCTCCGAACAGCGACTGGCAGCCGGAGGCGAAACCGGCGAACCCCGAATCTCCACGGGGGACGCAGCTTAAAGCAACGACGGAACGGGCTTTTTTTGGTCTCGCTGGTCCTCCAAAGACCAGCACCGAAGAGGCTTGTCCTTCATTGCCGGGCGTGCGGGGTTAACCTCCCAATCGACGGTTGTCAGAGTCCGGGCGTTGCGTTCGGCTGTTCATGGCGTCTCCATCGCGCCTGGGACAGCCGACGTTTCAGCCGGCTTCACGTCGCATCGGCGCCGCTTGCGCCGAAGGGAGCAGCGTCTCATGACCGAGCGCATCCGTGAGTTCCTTCGTACCCGCCGCGAGGATGGGCCCTGCGTCGTCATCGATCTCGATGTCGTGCGCGAGAACTACCATGCCTTCTCGCGGGCCCTGCCCGACACGCGCGTGTTCTACGCCGTGAAGGCGAACCCGGCGCCGGAAGTGCTGGCGCTGCTGGCCAAGCTCGGCTCCTGCTTCGATTGCGCCTCGGTCGTCGAGATCGAGCTCGCGCTCGCGGCCGGCGCGACGGCGGACCGGATCTCCTTCGGCAACACGATCAAGAAGGAGCGCGACGTCGTGCGCGCCATGGAGCTCGGCGTGCGCCTCTTCGCCGTCGACTGCACGGCCGAGGTCGAGAAGGTCGCCCGCGCCGCCGCGGCGACGGCCGCGCAGGACGCGCGCATCTTCTGCCGCATCCTCTGCGACGGCGCCGGCGCCGACTGGCCGCTCTCGCGCAAGTTCGGCTGCGTGCCCGAGATGGCCGCGGACGTGCTCGAGCACGGCCATCGCCTGGGTCTGGAAGCCCATGGCATCTCGTTCCACGTCGGCTCGCAGCAGGCCAACATCAACGCCTGGGATTCGGCGCTCGCCTCGGCGTCCGCCGTGTTCAAGGAGTGCGCCACGCGCGGCCTGTCGCTGTCGATGGTCAATCTCGGCGGCGGCTTCCCGGCGCGCTATCTGCGTCCGATCCCGGGCGTCCCGGCCTATGGCGATGCGATCTTCCAGGCGCTGTCGAAGCATTTCGGCAACCGCCTGCCGCGGACCATCATCGAGCCGGGCCGCGGCATGGTCGGCGATGCCGGCCTGATCGAGACCGAGGTCGTGCTGATCTCGAAGAAGGCCAAGGACGATCAGGTCGCCTGGGTCTATCTCGATATCGGCAAGTTCAACGGTCTCGCCGAGACCATGGACGAGGCGATCCGCTATCCGATCCGCAGCGCCCGCGACGGCGATGCGACGGTGCCCTGCGTGCTGGCCGGCCCGACCTGCGATTCGGTCGACGTGATGTACGAGAAGACCCCGTACATGCTGCCGTTCAGCCTGGAGATCGGCGACAAGCTGTTGATCGAGGGCACGGGCGCCTATACGACGACCTATTCGGCCGTCGCCTTCAACGGCTTCCCGCCGCTGAGGCAGTACGTCATCTGACGTTCCGGGCGCGGCTCCCGCCGCGCCCGTCCACCCCACATCGTTCATTCGTGGCCGCGTTCGCGCGGCGCCGGGAAGGTCTGCGAGCCTGCAGGCGCTCCGGCCGGAGGTGCGTCATGATCGCGATCCGCGAGGAAGTCTTGTCCGATGCCGCGGCCCGCGAGGCCCTGCTCGATCGCTGCCTCGGCGAGCGCCGGACCGCGAAGTCGAGCGAGCGCCTGCGCGAGGGCCGGCTGCCGGCCGAGGGGCTGGCGCTCGTCGCCGAGCGCGACGGCGAGATCGTCGGCACGGTCAGGCTCTGGCATGTCGCGGCGAACGGCGTCCCCGCGCTGCTGCTCGGCCCGCTCGCGGTCGCGCCCGAATCGCAGGGCGAGGGTTTCGGCAAGGCGCTGATGCGCGAGGCGCTCTGGCGTGCCGCCTGCAAGGGCCATGGCGCGGTGCTGCTGGTCGGCGATGCCGCTTACTACGAACGCTTCGGCTTCTCGGGCGAGGCCACGCGCGAACTCGCCATGCCGGGTCCCGTCGAACGCGAGCGCTTCCTCGGGCTGGAGTTGCGCCAGGGCGCCCTGGCCGGAGCTGACGGCGTGCTGCTCGCGACGGGCGCGGCCGACGGGATGGCGATCGAGCCGGAGCGTCTCGCCGCCTGACGAAAGCTCGCCGACCGACTGGATGGAACGGCCGGGATCAGCGCGAATCCGGCCGCTTTCTATTCGGCGACGATCTTGTAGCGCTGGCCCGGGACAAGCGCGGCGTTGCGGTCGAGGCCGTTCAGGATCTGGAACAGTTCCTGCGGCCGCTCGACGCCGGCCATGCGCTGCGCCATGCCGGCCGCCGTGTCGCCGGCATTGGCGGCGATGAGCCTGATCTGGAGCGGCCGCGCTCCTTGCGCCTCGGTCGCGGACAGGGTCCTGAAGCTGTCGAGCAGCGCCCGCATCGGCCGTTCCGGATCGTTCGGGCCGCGCGAGGCCATGATGAAGCGGTAGACCCGCCCGCCGCTCTGGATCGCCGCGAGCCGGAACGACCAGTCGGCGCCGCGCCCGGCCGTCACGACCGCCGGCTGGCCCGAAACCTCGACCTGCTCGACCGCCCCGGTCCGCACGCCCTCGATCCAGCCCGAGGCGACATAGCTCTCCAAGGTCTGGTTGGCCTGCAGCGTCACCGAATCGAAGCGCAGCGCCTGGACTCCGTTGCCGCCGACGCCGACGACCATGTCGCGCGCCGCCTCCAGCCCGAAGCCCTCCGGCGCCGTGAAGGCGATCCGTAAAGCGCTGTTGAGGTAGCTGCGGCCGCGCACCACGCCGTCGCGCGGATCCTCGCCATAGGCGAGGCCGTCGATCGCGGCGAGCCAGTGGCCGGCCTCGCGCTCGCCGATGCCCGGCGCCCCGATCTGGCGGGCCGCCGACGTCACGGCGGCGACGCGCTCCGGCGTCGAGGGGTGGCTCGACAGGATGTCGAGGCGCCGATCCTCGGAACTGCGGTCCTGCGCCGCGCTGCGGAACACCGTGTTGCGGCCGAGCGCGCCGAGGAAGCGGCTGGCGCCGTAGGGGTCGAACCCGGCCCCGGCGATGGTGCGCACGCTGATCTGGTCGGCCGTCAACTCCTGCTGGCGCGAGAAGCGCGCGAGCGAGAGCCGCGAACCGGCCTGCAACGACGCGCCCGCCGCCGGATCGTTCAGAAGCTGCCCGGCGACCTTGGTGAACAGCGCCGATTCGGCCTCCAGTTCGGCGCGCTCGACCGCGTGCTTGGCCGTGACATGGGCGATCTCGTGCGCCAGCACCGAGGCGATCTCGGAGGTGTCGCTGGCCAGCCCGAGCAGGCCGCGCGTCACATAGAGCCGGCCATTGGGCAGGGCGAAGGCGTTGACCACGGGCGAGTTCAGGATTGTGATCTCATAGGCCCCGATCTGGCCCTCGCCGGCGCGCGCCAGCCTGGCGACGATGTCGTCCAGCACGGCCTTGACCGCCGGTGCGCGATATTCGCCGCCGAAGGCGGACAACAGGCGCTGGTGCTCGCTGTCGGCGCCGCGCTGGATCGCGGCGATGCGCGGCGCGAGTTCGGCGTCGGAAGGACGCTGCGGCGGCAGGAGGACGCTCTGCTCGCCGGCGCAGGCGGCCAGCAGCAGCGCCGCCAGCAACAGCGGCAGGCGGTTCATCGAGCGGGCGAATCGTGATCTGGCGAGCATCGGATCAGTCAATCACATCCAGCGCGGAGGCGGCGCCGATCTCGAGCAGCAGGCCGTCCCGCCCCGAGAGCGCGCCGCGCGCCAGCAGCCGTTTGCCCGGCAAGGAGGCGGCGGTCCAGCCCTTGTCCTGCATCTCGCGCCACAGCTTCCGGGACATGACGATCGACGCGGCCTCGCCTCGCCGGCGCGAGAGGTTGAGATAGGTGCGCTGGGCGCGCTCGCCGACCGAGGCGATGCGCCCCTGCAGCGCGACGATCCGCCCCGCCTGCGCCTTCAACGCGGCAACATCGTGACCATCGACGGCCGCATCGGTCGAAAGCGGAGCCGCCTGCGTCGCCCGCGGCGCGCCATCGCCGAGCGCGGCGCGCAACGCCAGATCGCAGGCGCGATGCTCGGGCTCCGGCAGGCGCGAGGCGGCCTTGGCCTGCAGCAGCGCGACCGCGAGATCGGCGGGTGTGTCCTCCGGTCGCTCCGCCACAGATATCAGGCGGCCCGGCGATCGACCCCAGCGATCGGGCTTCGCCAGCGCGACGAGCAGAAAGGCCTTGCCCTTCCACGGCGCGATCGCGGCGGCGAAGCGCTCGGCCTCGGCCTCGTCCTGCCGCGCGGCAAGGCCGATCAGCCGCAGGCTGCGGCCGTCGTCGAGCAGGATGTCGCCGGCGGCGTCCAGTCCGGCCAGCCGCACCATCGGCGCATCGGCGGCCGGGTCCGGACAGGCCCCGCCGGCGGCGCGCGCCTCCCCGATCGCCAGAAGCGCGACAAAAGCGACGATAGCGGGCTTCACCGGCATGGAGATTATGATACATGCATTCGCATGCGTCCCGGTAGCTCAGCAGGATAGAGCAACGGTTTCCTAAACCGTAGGTCAGGGGTTCGAATCCCTTCCGGGACGCCATTAATTTCAATGACTTAGTAAGCGTCTGACGAGCCTGCGAGATCCGCTCGTCCGAATCTCGTCGGACATCAGGTTTGAAAGACTCAGGCTGCCTTTCGCTCCTTCCACCTTTTTGCTGCTTCCAAACAGGCTTTGCAGGTCACCGCGGCATCGGAAGCGAGCCCGGCGCCATCCCTGCGTTTGTCATCGATAAGACCCATACGGCCGTCCGATGTGCTGCACAAAAACTGATCGGCCTTTCGCTTGAGACGACCTCCCCAGATCGCCTCGTCGCATCGGATGTGGGTGACGGTTAGAGGCGAAGTCCCCGGTGCCCGACGAGTGCTGCGTCCGCAACGGTCGCGGGACGAATTCCGGCTGCCATCTCGCTCCTGCTCATGTTCTCGCTTGCACCGCCCCATCGACCCTCGGGACGGCCGACAGCAGCCTGATCGTATAGGGGTGCTGCGGATTGTTCATCACCGTGTCGGCGTCTCCAAGTTCGACCAGCTCTCCCCGGTTCATCACCGCGATGCGGTCGGCCAAATGGGCGACCACCGAAATATCATGCGAGATGAACAGATAGGCGACGCCGAGCCGGTCGCGCAGGTCGGCCAGGAGATTGACGATCGCCGCCTGCACCGAGACGTCGAGCGCCGAGACAGGCTCGTCGCAGACGATGAATTTGGGCTCCGTCGCCAGCGCGCGGGCGATACCGACGCGCTGCTTCTCGCCGCCGCTCATCTGGTGGGCGTAGCGATCGGCGTAATGCGCCGGCAGGCGCACCAGATCGAGCAGCGCTCGCACGCGGGCGGGGATCTCGGCCTTCGGAGCGAGCCCGAAGCGCGCGATCGGCCGGGCCAGCAATTCGCCGATGGTCTTGCGCGGGTTGAGCGAGGAGTCCGGGTTCTGGAAGACGATCTGGGCCGTGCGCCGCATGGCCTCGAGCTCCCGCTGGGGCCTGCCGGAAACCGTCTCGGAGCCGATCCGGATCGTGCCGGCGTCGGGGTCGATCAGGCGCAGGATGGTGCGGCCGAGGGTGGTCTTGCCCGAGCCGGATTCGCCGACGAGCCCGAGCACCTCGCCCTGGCGGATGTCGAGGCTGATCGCGTTGACCGGCGTCAGCAGCGTCTCGACCTTGCGCGGCCGCCAGCCGTCGAAGCGCCAGCCGCCGCCCAGGCGGAAGGTCTTGGTGAGATCGGTGATGGAAACGATCGGCTTCTGGTCGCGGGCAGCGAGATCGATCGGCTCGGCGACCTGCTCGGGCTTCGGCCAGGGTGTGTCGCGCAGCGCCTCGGCATTGGCGCAGCGAACCTCGCGCTCGCCGACCTGGCGTAACGTCTGCGGCGCGTCGCTCGACGGCGTGGCGAAGGGACAGCGCGAGACGAAGCGGCAGCCGGTCGGCGGCTTGCGCAGATCGGGCAGCCGGCCGGGAATGGCGGCGAGACGATGCTGCTTCAGCCCGATGCGCGGGATCGCGGCCAGCAGCCCCTTGGAATAGGGGTGTACGGGATGATGCAGCACCTCCGTCGTCTCGCCGTGCTCGACGATCTGCCCGGCATAGAGCACCGCGACCTCGTCGGCGATGCGGCGTACGACGCCGAGATTATGGCTGATGAAGAGCATGGTCAGGCCGCGGCTCGCCCGCAACTGCTCAAGCAATTCGAGGATCTGCGCTTCGATCGTCACGTCGAGCGCGGTCGTCGGCTCGTCGAGGATAAGCAGCTCCGGCTCCGGCGCGAGCGCGCCGGCGATCAGCGCACGCTGGCGCATGCCGCCGGAGAGCTCGTGCGGATAGGCCTTGGCGACGGCCTGCGGGTTGACGATGCCGACCTCGTTGAGCAGTTCCACCGCCCGCTCGAAGGCCTGGGCCTTGGTGAAGCCGCGGTGATGGACCAGCCCCTCGCCGACCTGCTCGCCGATCGGCAGCGACGGGTTGAGGACGGAAAACGGATCCTGGAAGACCAAGCCGAGGCGCGAGCCGCGCAACTGGCGGCGCTCCTCGACGGACATCGCGCCGATGTCCCTGCCGTCGAAGGCGATCTTGCCGGAGGCGATCTCGGCTTCCTGCGGCAGCAGGCCCATCGTGGCGAGCGCCACGGTGCTCTTGCCCGAGCCGGATTCGCCCACCAGCGCCAAGGTGCGGCCCTTCTCGGCCGAGATCGAAATCGAGGACAGCGCCTCGAGCACGCCGCCCGGCGTGCGGTATCGAACGGTGAGGTCGTCGATCTGCAGCATGTCAGCGCTTTCCGATCCGGGCCTTCAGGCGCGGGTCGAGCCGCTCGCGGGCGCCGTCGCCGAGAAGGTTGATGCCGATGACGAGCAGGCACATCGCGATGCCCGGCGCCAGCGCGATCCAAGGCGCCCGGTCGATGAAGGAACGCGCCTCCGCAATCATCAGGCCCCAGTCGGAACTGGGCGGCTGCGCGCCCAGCCCGAGGAAGCTCAGCGCCGAGCCGAGCAGGATCGCATAGGTCACCCGCAGGCTGGCCTCGACCAGCAGCGGCGGCCAGGCATTGGGCAGGATCTCGCGGAACAGGATGTACCAGTTGCTCTCGGCCCGCGCCCGTGCCGCCTGGATGAACTCCTCGTTGGCGAGCGTCAGCGTCACGCTGCGCGCGATGCGCGCGATCAGCGGGATGTAGACGAAGCCGACGGCCAAAGCGGTCTTCCACAGCGTCGGCGGCGTGACGGCGAGGACCAGGAGGCCGAGCATGATCGCCGGGATCGCCATCAGGATATCGGCGATGCGCATCAGGATCTCGTCGGTCCAGCCGCGGAAATAGCCTGCGGCCAGCCCCATCGGCACCCCGACCGCGAGGCTGACCAGCGTGGCGCTGACGCCCATGGCGATCGACAGGCGGGCGCCCATCAGCATGCGGCTGAGCACGTCGCGGCCGTATTCGTCGGTGCCGAACCAATAGGTCGCGTTCGGCGGCAGGAAGCGCGTGCGCATCGAGATCGTGTCCCAGGGATGCGGCGCGATCCAGGGCGCCAGCAGCCCGAGCAGCACGATCGTCGCCGTCATGACGAGGCCGATCTTGAGCTGTAGCGACATCGGCCGGCGCGGCGGCTTCTCGGGTGCGGCCGCGGGGGCCATGGCGGCTTCACCCGACATTGCGGCCAAACCTGATCTTGGGATTGAAGCGCGCGTAGAGGAGGTCCGCCATGAGGTTGGCGAGCGCGTAGATCGCGGCCACCACGAGGATCGAGGCCTGCAAGGTCGGCAGGTCCCGGTTCTGAATGGAGAAGACGATCAGGCGGCCGAGGCCCGGATAGGCGAAGATGGTCTCGACCACGACGATGCCGCCCATCAGCCGGCCGAAATCCAGCGCCAGCACGGTGATCGTCGGCAGCAGCGCGTTGCGCAGGGCGTGGTGCAGCACGATGACGCGCTCGGGTAGGCCCTTGGCGCGCGCCGCGGTGACATAGGGGCTCTGCAGCACCTCGATCATGCTCGACCGCGTCAGGCGCGAGACATGGGCGAGATGGCCGAAGACCAGCGTGATGGTCGGTGCGATCAGGTGCTTGGCCCAGACCCAGAGCCCCGCCGAGGGCGGCTCGTAGCCGGAGGCCGGCAGCCAGCCCAGCCAGGCGGCGAACAGCATGATCACGACGATCGCCCAGAAGAATTCCGGGACGGCGATGCCGAGATAGGTGCTGACCGAGATGCCGTGGTCGAGCGGGCGGCCGTGGCGGAGCGCCGCCACGATGCCGAGCCCGACGCCGATCACCGCGATCAGCACGAAGGAGGCGCCGGTCAGCATCAGCGAGCGCCCGATCGCTTCCGCGAGCAGCGGCCCGATCGGGCGGTTCATCAGGGTGGATTCGCCGAGATTGCCGGTCAGGAAACCGCTGGCCCAGCGCAGATATTGCTGCCAGATCGGGTCGGTGAGACCCAGCTTGAGCTCGAGCGCGCGCACCTGTTCCGGGGGCGCGAAGGGCCCCAGGATCAGATAGGCGACGTTCGCCGGCAGCAGCGCGGTGATGCCGAAGACGAGCATTGAGACCGCCACGAGGACGAGGACGACGAAGAGAAGTCGGCGTACGACGTAGGCGGTCATCGCTGCTGGCCCCGCTTACGGCTTGAGAGTGACGTTCTTGAGATCGAGCCAGAGCATCGGGGTCGACTTGAAGCCCTCGACCTTCTTGCTCACGCCGTTCACATGCGCCATCGCGTAGGCGATGATGCTCGGCTGGGTCTCCTCGACCACCGCCTGGAACTCCTTGAACAGCTTCTTGCGCGCCTCCTCGTCATTGGTCTGGCGGGCCTCGTCGAGGATCTTGTCGACGCGCGGCTCGCTATAGCGCCAGAGCTGGCGGTTCCAGGACCCGGTGGAGTGATAGAAGGGGTAGAGCGCGGTATCGACCGTCGGCCGGGCGAAGTAGCCGTCGACATACATCTGCGCCTTGCCAGCGACGTTCGCCGCATAGGAGGCGAAGGGCACGCGCTCGACATTGATGCGGATGCCGGCGGCGCGCGCCATGTCGCGCACCGCGACGCCGAGGCGCACACGCTGCTCACGCTCCTGCGGAACCTGCATCGGCACGTCGACGCCGTTCGCGAGGCCGGCTTCGGCCATCAGCTTGCGTGCCTGCGCCACGTCCGGCGGGTTGAACTTCAGCTCGGTGTTGAAATAGGGGTGCCCCGGCGGCAGCGGGCTGAAGGTCGGCGCGCCCTGGCCGAAGAGGGCGAGCTCGACGAGCGCCGCCTTGTCGATCGTCAGCGCGAGCGCCTTGCGGACGCGCGGATCGTTGAAGGGCGGGCGTTCGTTGTTGAGGATCACGCCGTCCCAGGTCGGGGTCGGCACGCTGTCGACGCGGATCGAGGCGTGCTTCTCGAACTTCTCCACCGACTCGTAGGGAAGGTTCCAGAGAATGTCGATCGCGCCCGATTCCAGCGCGGCGGTGCGGGCGGCGGCCTCCGGCACGATGCGGATGGTGACGCCGTCGAGCTTCGGCAGGTCCTTCTCGTAATAGTTGGGGTTCTTGACCAGCTCCATGCGGTCGCCGGGCGACCAGGACTTGAACATGAACGGGCCCGTGCCGATCGGCTGCGTCGGAAGCTCGGCGAGCCTGTCCTTGGGCACGATGCGCAACTGGCGGTCGGCGAAGATGTCGGCAAAGCCGGCATAGGGGAACTTCAGCTTGAAGGTGACCTCGAGCGGGCCGCTCGCCGTGACGCTCTCGACCATGTCCAGGCTGGTGCGGGCGCGCGAGCCCGTGGCGGGGTCGAGGATCCGTTTCACCGTGGCGACAACGTCCTCGGCATCGAAGGCACGGCCGTGGTGGAACTTCACGCCGTCGCGGAGCTTGAAGGTCCAGGTCTTCAGGTCGTCCGAGATCTTCCAGCTCTCCGCGAGGTCCGGTTTCACGGTCAGGTCGGATTCGATCCGGGTCAGGCCGTTGAAGACCAGATTAACGTAGATGTACTCGTCGCCGATCGTGGTCTTGGCCGGGTCGAGCTGGTTCAGCGTGGAGCCGACGGCGACGCGCAGGGTGCCTTGGGCGAGGGCGGGAGCCATGGCTGCGGCCATCACGCCAGCGGCAACCGAAAGTCCTAGTAGAATCCGTCTCATTGTAATCCCCTTTTTGTTTGTCGTTGGTGCAGGCGGTGCCTCAGGGCGGCGAGATCACGGAATCCGGATCGATCGCACGCATCACGTAGAGATCGGCCACGGGCTCGTACTCTCGCCAGAGCCGTGCCAACGTCGCGATCGGATCGGTGTCGCTGTCGACGCGCAGGTCGACATAGGGAAAGGACTGCTTGTCAGCGATGACCAGGGCGGTCGAGACCAGCGGCTTGAACTCGCCGCCGGCGTCGTCGCCCGCCTTCAGCGCCGCGATCAGCCGCGCCGCGAGCGGCTTGCCGGACTCGGCCTCGAAGGCCCTGACCATGGCGAAGGGCACCTCCTTGCTGCGCACGATGTTGCCGAGCGCGACGCAATCCTTGCCATGGGCCTCGGCCAGCTCCGGCTTGCAGCTCGCGCCGCTATAGGAGGCGGTGCGGCCCTGCGCGTCGATGACGGCGAGCTGGCGCCAATCGCTGCGCGGCGTCGCACCGACCAGCGCCTTGATGACGTTCTCGGCGGAGTAGCCGCGGCGCAGCAGATCGAGTGCCAGCGGGCCGAGCCGCGGATCGGTCGTGTGCTGGGTCAGGGCGGCGCCGACGCCGGCGGCGGCATGCGAACAGCGCGAGCCGACGGCGATCGACGAGGTGGTGACGATGGCACCGATCATCCCGGTGCGAGCGCAACGCCCTGCCAGCGAGAAGGTCATCGCGCACTCTGTCCCTTGACGGCGACGATATCAACTTCCATCAGCAGCTCGGGGCTGGCGAGCCCTTTGACCACGACGGTGGTGAAAGCCGGCGGATTGGCGCCGAAGCGCTTGAGAACCACTTCGTTGACGGCGGGCAGGAAGTCGCTTTCGGTGACGTAGACCGTTGCCTTGGCGACATCGGCGAGCTTCGCGCCGGCATCGGCGAGCAGGAGCTCGACATTGTCCATCGCCTTCTCGGCCTGGGCCGTCGCGTCGCCGGCGCCGTGCATCTGGTGGTCGAGGCCCATGCCGGTCTGGCCGCGCAGGATGACGCGGTCCCCGGCGACGACGGCCATGCAGAGCTTGCTGTCGAGGCTCTGTGCCCGGGTGCCGTAGCGCGCATTGCTGGAATGGTAGGGTCGCAGGCGCTCATGCGGCTTGCCGCCCTGCTTCGGGATCACGACCACGTCGATCTCGAACAGGATTTCCGGCCGGGCGAAAGCGGTCGTGACGATGCCGGTCGAGACCGGGCGGACATCGCCGAAATGCTTGCCGATCATCGGATAGACGCCGGCGCGATAGGCGCGGTCGCTGATGTAGACGGTCATCTTGCAGATGTCGTCCATCGCGGCGCCGGCCTCGGCGAGCAGCGTTGCGAGGTTCTTCATCGCGATGTCGGCCTGGGCCGCCGAATCGGCGACGCTGCGGCCGGTATCGGGCGATTGGCCGTGGTCGAGCCCGGAGCCCGTCTGCCCGCGCACGAAGAACTCGTTGTCGGTCTTCACCACCATCGAGCCGGTCCAGGGGAAGCCCTGCCCGTGCCAGTTGTCGAAGGTGTAGGCCCGGGTATAGACGGCCGGAACCTGCGGGATCGCCGCCTCTGCATCGATCTGCACGATCAGCTCGGGCCGCCCGAGCCCGGCGACGACCAGCCCGGTCGAAACCGGGCGGGCATTCGGCACGCGCTCGGTGATGACGCGGTAGACTTCCGTGCGGTAGCCGCGGTCGACGATGCAGGTGGTCAGCTTGGTGAGGTTGTCGAGCGAACCGCCGGCCGCCTTCAGCGCGGCCTCGAGATAGTCCAGGGCCGCATGGGTCTGGGCGGCGGCGTCGCCGAGGCCCTTGACCGACCCGTCGGGCTGCGCGGCGTTGGCGCCACTGAGATAAAGGCGCTCGCCATGCTTGACCCCGGTCGGAACCGGGGCGGCGCCGCAGCCGGGAAGGGAGAGCGTGAGCGGAACGAGGCGATCCATGGTGATGTCCAATCGCGGGCGTGGTCAGGCGGAGAGATAGGCTGCGGCGGCGAGCGCATGCGTGCGGACGACGTGGAGGAATTCCTCGATCTCCACATACTCGTTCGGCTTCGCCATGCCGGTGGGGCTGCAGCCATAGACATAGGAAGGCACGCCGTTCTGCCGCCAATGCTTGCAGTCGGTCGCGCCGAGGCTGACGGCCGAGACGGGCTCGGGCCAGCCGAGCTCGCTCACCGTGCCCTTGACGATCGCGAGCATCTCATGCTCCGGAGGGCTGGCCGTCGGCTCGCAGGAATGCGTCCAGACCGGGGTGAGCCGGGCCGGCGGGTGGCGCGCGACGCGCTTCTCGACCTCGGCCAGCATGAACGCATGCGTCATGCCGATCGGCAGGCGGATGTCGCATTCGAGCCGGCAATGCCCCGGCAGCATGTTGATCTTGACACCGCCCTGGACCACGCCGACCGAGACCGTGACCTTGTTGAGGATGCCTGACGCGCCCTTGCCGACGCCATTGTCGATCGCGGCGAAGCCGGCCTCGATGGCGGTGCGGACCGACTGCTCCTGCTCCGCCGGCAGTTGCTCCAGCGTATAGAGGTCCTGGATCAGGTCGGAAGCGATCTTGATCGCGTTCGGGCTGGCATGAGTGTAGGCCGCATGGGCGCCGGGCGTGTCGATCTCGACGACGATGCGCAGCGTGCCCTTCTCGCCGAAGCGCACCATGCTCGGCACGCTCGGCTCGCCGTTCAGCATGCAGTCGCCGCGGAATTCCTCGCCGAATTCCTCGATGAGCCACTTCGCTCCCCAGGTCCCGCCGGTCTCCTCGTCGGAGACGCAGGTCAGGGTGAGGCGTCCGCCGAGCTCCTCGCGCAGGCGGTGTAGATAGATATAGGTCCAGATCGAGGCGGCGGTGCCGCATTTCATGTCGGCGACGCCGCGGCCATGTACCTTGCCGTCCTCGATCGCGCCGCTCCACGGGTCGCGCGACCAGCTTTCGCGCGGCCCTTCCGGAAACACGTCGATATGGCCGTTGAGGACGAGATGGCGCCCGGCCTTGCCGCCCTCGAAGGAGCCGACGACGTTCGGCAGGTGATCCTTCGCCGAGCGCACCTCGACCGGAACGCCCTCCTGCTTCAGCCGCGCGACCAGCCAGTCGGCGCATTCGCGGGTATCGCCGGGCGGGTTGGGACTGGGAATCGAGACGAACTTGGAGAGGAAGGCCAGGAGCTCATCACGATCCTCCTCGATCCAGGACAGGATTCGTTGCTTCACTGAAGCGGTGGCCATGGCGTTCTCCTCTCGCGACCGCCCAGGGAGGGGCGTCGATCAACCTGGAAGCCCCCCGTTTTCTGGTTCTTGCGGCTTCGCGAGAGAAGCTAAGTCATCGTCGGCAGAGTGACCGAATTAAAATGGCGCCTTACCTATTCGCCGGGATTATAGGCGCGGCCGGGACCTGCTCTCAAAGCAGGGCCGCGCCGAAGTTGCGTTCCGGATCCATGTCGGCGCAGAGGCGCCCGGTCGGCTCCGCCGCCCAGCCGCCGCTGCGGCCGATCCAGCGCCCGCTGCCGGCCACGCCCGCGACCTCGCCGCCGGCGACGACGTCCCGGCCGCGCACCAGCACATGGACCGGCCAGCCCTGGACGCTGCGCCCGGCGAACGGCGTAAACCCGGTCCGGTCATGCATCGCGGCGTCGGTGATCGCGACCGTCTTCGCCGGGTCCCAGATGGCGATGTCGGCATCGTTGCCGATCTGGATCGCGCCCTTGCCCTTCAGGTTGTAGATCGCGGCCGGCGTCGTCGCCGTCAGGTCGACGAAGGCCTCGAGCCCGCGGCCGGCGAAATCCCCGCGACCCTTGCTGACCATC
Source organism: Allobosea sp. GW821-FHT12C12 (assembly GCF_058807355.1). Lineage (NCBI taxonomy): Bacteria > Pseudomonadati > Pseudomonadota > Alphaproteobacteria > Hyphomicrobiales > Alloboseaceae > Allobosea > Allobosea sp. GW821-FHT12C12. Next base: position 23,124 of record NZ_JBXAQP010000019.1, on the reverse strand, counting down.
GCGTCGAACAGCAGCGGCAGGCGCGTTTCCAGGCCCGGAAGCCCGTTTGCGATCTGCTTGAAGGTCGAATCCGGCCCGGCCGAGAGCTTGCCGGTCTCATCGAAGGCATAGGGTGCATGGTCGGAGGAGATCGTCTGGATGTCGCCGAGCGCGAGCGCCTGCCAGAGCGCCTCCTGGTCGTCACGCTCGCGAGGCGGCGGCGAGCACATCCACTTCGCCCCCTCGAGCCCCGGCTTGTCGATGTCGTGCCGGGTCAGGAAGAGATATTGCGGGCAGGTCTCGGCGAAGACCTTGAGGCCGCGCCCGCGCGCCCTGCGGATCACCTCGGCGCCTTCCCGCGTCGAGACGTGGAAGATCATGATCGGCTGGTCGAGCAGTTCGGCCGCCGCGATCAGCCGGGTGAACGCCTCGGCCTCGGATCCGCGCGGATGGCTCGGTGCATGATATTTGGGCGCCGAATACCCTTTCGCGAGCAGCTTCTTGCCCATCCAGGAAATCATGCCGTGATTTTCGGCATGGACGCAGACCAGCGCGCGGTTCTGCCTCGCCGTCAGCAGCAGGTCGAGCAGCGGCTCGTCGTCGATCTTGATCAGGTCGTAGGTCATGAAGACCTTGATCGAGGAATGGCCCTCGCCGATCAGCGCCGGCAGGTCCTGCTCCAGCGTCTTGGCATCGGGGTTGGCGATGATCAGGTGGAAGGCGTAGTCGATCATCGCGCCGCGTCGCGCCCGCGCCTCGTAGTCGGTGACGACCTGGCGCAGGTCGAGCCCGCGATGCTGGGCGGCGAAGCACATCACCGTCGTGGTCCCGCCGAATGCGGCCGAGGCGGTCGCGCTCTCGAAGCTGTCGGCGTTGAGCAGGCCGCCGGCCGAGACCTGCTCGATATGGGCATGGGTGTCGACGCCGCCGGGCAGGACGAGCTTGCCGGTCGCGTCGATCTCGCGGGCGCCGGCGGCTAGCTTCTCGCCGATGGCGACGATGCGCTCGGCCGTGACGCCGATATCGGCGGCGAATCGCCCGGTCGCGGCGCCGACCGTGCCGCCGCGGATGACGAGATCATAAGTGGGGGTGGTCATGGGGTCTCCTGCTGGACGCGGCGCGGGCGAGCGACGATGATGGATTCGGACAATGATGCATTGCATCGAGGCAGGGAAATCGGGGCATGTCGCGCAGACGGCGTATTCTCGTCATCAATCCGAATTCGAACGAGACGGTGACGGAAGGGCTCCGGCAGGCCGTGCTGCCGCTTTCGACCGCCGACGGCCCTGAAATCATCTGCGAGACGCTGCGCGACGGGCCGATCGGCATCGAGACGCAGGAACATGCCGAAAGCGTGACGATCCCGCTGCGCCGCCGCATCGAGGCGGTCAACGACGCCGACGCCTTCATCATCGCCTGCTATTCCGACCCGGGCATCCATATCGCCCGCGAAGGCACCACTCGCCCGGTGTTCGGCATCGCCGAATGCGGCGTCCTGACCGCGCTGACCCGGGCCGAGCGCTTCGGCGTGATCGCGATCCGCACGCGCTCGATCCCCCGGCATATCCGCTATCTCCGGCAGATGGCGCTGATGGATCGCCTCGCCGGCGAGCGTGCGCTGGAGATGTCGGTGGCCGAGAGCGCGACCGGCGAGAAGACGCTGGAGCGGATGATCGCGGTCGGCACCGAGCTGAAGGAGCTCGACGGGGCAGGCGCCATCGTGATGGGCTGCGCCGGAATGGCCCGCCATCGCAAGCCGCTCGAGGAGGCACTCGGCATCCCGGTGATCGATCCGACCCAGGCCGCCGTCGCGATGGCGATCGGCACGGTGATGGTGCAGTAGCACCCGGACTGAGGCGGTGCGTCTCAAGCCGCCAGGAGCTTCGGCAGCGCCGCGACGTCGTCGAGGCGCTCGAGGCCCAGCATGGTTTCGGCGAGCTCGTCGGCCTGCGCGCGCGGCAGGGTGAGTGCGGCGAGCCCGTCGAACTTGTCGCGCAGCTGTGCCGGCGAAACCGGATTGTCGGGCGCGCCGAGCGGCGTCGAGGTCGGCTCGTCGAAACGGCGCCCGTCGACGGTCTCGACGATCATCGACGAAGCCCAGCTCGCGGTGACGTTCTGGTCCCGCAGGATCGAGACCTTGCCCAGCAGCGCGTGCAGTTCCGGCGCATTGCGGCGCTCCTCGCCATAGGCGGCAAGGCCGGCGGTACCGAAGCAGATCCGGGCCGCGACCGCATAGGGCAGGCTCATCTGGGCCGCCGGCATGGTCGAGACGTCGCTGCCGCCGACCATGCCGGCGAGGAAGGCGTTGAGACGTGCCGAGACGCTGGCGATGTCGCCCGCCGCCAGCCGCTCACGCTCGATCAGCCGGCCGATCGCATCCACGGCGGCATGCGTGTCGCGGCAGGAGGCGTAGGGCTTGATCGCAGCATGCCGCAGCATCCAGTCGCTGCCGAGATTTTGCGTCAGCCGCTCAATCTTGCTTTCGCGCCCATTGGCATAGGTCGCGAAGAAGCCGCCCCAGACATCGTCGAGGCCACGGCGCGGGCCGGTGAAGCCTTCGCGCGCCAGAAGCGCCGCGGTCAGCCCGCCTTCCGCGGCGCGGCCGGCATGGAGCCGCTTGGTCATGGCGCCGTCATGGATAAAGCCCCAGGTGCCGGAGGCGAGGCTGACGGCGATGCCGAGGCAGTCGGCGGCCTGCGCCGCGGACAGGCGCAGCAGCGAGGCGCAGGCGGCCGCCGCCGCGAAGGCGCCGCAGGTCCCGGTCGAATGCCAGCCGACGCCGTTATGCGCGACGTAGCCGCCAAAGCCTTCCATCACCCGCCGGCCGACATCGTAGCCGGCTACGACCGCGGCCAGGAATTCCCTGCCGGTGACGGCACGTCCGGCGAGCGGCAGCGCCGCGATCAGCGCCGGCAGGATGACGGCCCCGGAATGGTCGCAGCCGCCGGTGTCGTCCAGCTCGAAGGCATGGGCGGCGATGCCGTTGACGAGAGCGGCCTCGCGCGGCGCGAGGCTTTCGCCCGTGCCCCAGAGGGCCGCCATCCCGGAATGACCTGCAGCGGCGAGCATCGTGCGGGCGCGGATTGCCTCCTGCGAGACCGCGCCGGCGAGTGCCGCGCCCAGCGTGTCGAGGCTGTGATGCTTGGCCTTGAGCGTGATCGCCTCGGGAATATCGTCGCAAGTGAGCGCGGCGACGAAGCTGGCCAGTTCAACAATCGCGCCTTCGCTCATCTCGTCCTCTAGCAGGCGTTGCGGGCGACCCAATCCGCGAGAACCGTGCAGGCATCGAGGAAGTCGTCGATGTCCATCCGCTCGAGCGGGTTGTGGCTGCCGTTCTCGTTGCGCACGAACAGCATCGCCGTCGGCACGCCGGCTGCGGCGAAAGCCGCGGAATCGTGCGAGGCCGGGCTGCCGAGCGGCATGGCGGGAATATCGAGCCGGGCCGCCGTCTCGGTCAGGTCCTGGAAGATCGCCTGGTCGACGAGGCCGACCGCGGCGGAGGCGCGAGCGCCGAAATCGAAGCTGACGCGGCGCTCGGCCTCGATGCGCGCGACGATCTCGGGAATCCGCGCCTCGATCGCCGCGATCACACCGGCGTCGTAGCCGCGCACGTCCAGGCTGAAATGGAAGGCGCCGGGCACCGTGGTCATGCCGTGCATCGCGGGATCGGTGTGGAAGCGGCCGAATGTCATCGCTACGGGCACGCCGGCCGCCTCATGCTCGGCCCAGATCGCGTCGAGCGCGCTTGCGAATTCGTTGGCCGCCATCGCGGCGTCGCGCCGGAAGCGGCGGGGCGTGCCGACATGGTCGTGCCGACCGGTCACGGTGACGTCCGGAAAGCGGAAATTGCCAGGGATCCCGGTGCAGATCGCCAGCGGATATCCAGCCTCGACCAGGCTCGGCGCCTGCTCGATATGGACTTCGAGGAAGGCATGGACCGTGGCGGGGTCGAGGAAGCGCTCGCCGCGCGCGAGAGCCTCGGGATCGCCGCCGCATTCGGCGATATGGCGCGTCAGCGGCCGCCCGGTATCGATCCGCGGGCTGTCCAGCGCGCCTGCGGGCAGCGTCGCCAACGCGGCGCGGCTGCCGATATAGGAGACCTGGAACCAGACGCTCTCCTCCGCGCGGACGCCCATCACCGTGACGTCCCGGCGCGGCCGCAGGCCGAGCTGCCGCAGGCTCTCGATCACCACGAGCCCCGCGACCACGCCCGCCGCCCCGTCGAAATTCCCACCATGCGGTACGCTGTCGAGATGCGAGCCCATCAGGATGCGCGGCAACGACGGATCGCTGCCGGGCCAGGTCGCGTAGGTGTTGGCGGCGGCGTCGCGATGCAGCTCCAGCTTCACGGCGCCGGCAGCATCTGCGAAGACGGCATGGCCGAAATTCTCGCCGGGGCCGTATGTGTCGCGGGTGATGCCGGGCTCGCCCTGGCTGCCTTCGGCCAGCCGCGCGAAGAAGGCGAGCGCCGACGCACGCTGCTCACCCACGGCTCGCTTCAAGGCGCTCGCGTCGGGTATCGCCATCCCGGCGACGGCCTCTGCCTCCGGCCCTCTGCTCATTTGCCGAAATAGCCGGCGCGCACGGCGGCACCGATCATGTTCACCACGAGGCGCCCGGCGGTGATGCAGGTGATCTGGTTGACGTCGCTGCGCGGCGTGATCTCGACCACGTCCATGCCGACCACCCTTCCCTTGGCCACGAGGCCGTGGATCAGCTTACGCGCCTGGGCGAAGGTGACGCCACCGGGGCAAGGGCCGGCGACGCCGGGCGCGATCGCCGGGTCCATGCCGTCGAGGTCGATCGTCAGGTAGTAGCGGCCGCCGTCCGGGATGCGCGCCAGCACCGATTCCATGCCATCGTCATGGACCTCGTAGGCGCTGACCAGATGGGCGCCATAGGCCTGCGCGGCATCGACCTCCTCCTGACGGGCGCTGCCGGTGGCGCGCAGGCCGATCTGGAAGATGTCGTGAACATGCTCCATCTCCGAGGCGCGACGGATCGGGCTCGAATAGCCTTGGGTCACGCCATTGACCTCCAGGCGCCAGTCGAGATGCTGGTCGATCTGGACGAGCGTGATCGGGCCGTCGCCGTCGAGGCCGCGCAGCACCGGGATCGGCACGCCATGGTCGCCGCCGAGCACGATCGGCATGGCTCCGGCCGCGCGGATCTTGCGGATCGCCTCCTCGGCCTTGCGGTAATGCCCGGTGAGATCGCGGAAATCGCCGATGATGTCGCCGCAGTCGATCGTCCGGATCGGGCGGTTGTCGTAGAGCGGCCCGCCGACGTCGAAATCATAGCGCTCGATCGAGCGGGTGATGCGGTCGGTGGCACGTCGCATCGCCGCCGGCATGTTGGTCTGGTCGTTGACGATCTCGGCGAAGCTGTAGGCATCGCCATAGGGAATGCCGAGGAAGGCGATGTCGGCCGTCCCGAGATTGTCGAGGTCGGTCGCGAGCTCGGAATAGAGGAAGCTCGCGTGACCGGTCTTGGGCGCGGTGGTGAGGGTCATCGGGTCGGTCCGATCAACTGTTGAGCCAGCGAAGCTCGCCGGGCGGGGGAGCGATATCGGGGTTGGCGGCGATCATCCGGTCCCAGACGGCCCGGGTGACGGCATCGGCCTCCTCCAGCAGGGCATCCTCGTCCATGGTCAGGACCTTGCCGTCGCGCATCGCGAACTCGCCGTCGACAATGACGGAGCGGACGAGACCGGGATGGCCGTAATGCACGATGTTGGAGGTCAGCCTGATGATCGGCCGCATGACCGGAGAGCGCAGATCGAGGATCGTCAGGTCCGCCTTCATGCCGGGGGCGAGCGCGCCGATATCGTCGCCGGCGCCGACGCTGGCGGCGGCATCGCGCGTGACCATATCGAGGACGTCCTGCGGCGTCGGCGACGTTCCGTTTTCGGTCTCGCGGCCGCGCCCGGTGCGATGCACAATCGAGCCGATCGCCATCGCCTGGAACATGTCCTCGCTCATGTTGTCGGTGCCGATCGCGATGCGGGCGCCGGCATCGCGGATCCAGCCGATCGGGACCTTGTGCAGCCCGCGACGGCTGGAACTCGCCGGGCAATGGGCAAGCGTCACGCCGCGCTCGGCCAGCAGCGCCACGTCCTCGCGGGTGCAGTAAGTCCAGTGCGCCGAGGTCAGGTCCGGGCCGAGGAACCCTTCGCGATCGAGATAGGCCGCCGGCGTCAGGCCGTAGCGCTCGCGGATCGAGGCGACCTCGCCTGTGCTCTGGGCGAGATGGCAGGTCCGGGTCAGCTTGTGCCTGCCTGCGAGCTCGAGCAGCTTCGCGAGCATCGCCGGCGAGCAGTTGTCCGGAGCATGGGCCGCAACCTGGCAGTTGACACGGCCGTTGCGGGCGCCGTGCCAACCCTCGACCAGCGCCTGGGCACGGTCGAGGAAGGCCTGTCCAAAGGCCTCGTCGACCGAATAGTCGCCGAAGCGGATCTTGCGGGTGTCGATGTCGGCGCAGGATTCCGAGAGCCAGAGACGCATGCCGGTATCGGCCATCGCGCCGGCATAGGTCACGACATGGCGGAAGGGATCGACCAGGGTGGTGGTGCCGCTGCGGATCGCCTCCAGGCAGCCGAGCGCCGCCATCACGCCACGCTCATGCTCGCTCATCGTGTAGGAGATCGGCGACATGTAGCGGTAGATGATCTCGCCGTTCCAGTCCTCGACCGTGCCTCGCAGCGAGGTCAGGACCGTGTGCGTGTGGGCGTTGATCAGCCCCGGCAGGACGGCGAGCCCGCGGCCGGACATGCGCTCGAATGCCGGATGCGCCTTTTCCAGCTCGGCGCTCTTGCCGACGGCGAGGATGAGGTTCCCTGCGATCGCGATGGCGCCGTCTTCGATGATCCGCCGCTCGCCGTCGCAGGTGACGAGGGTGGCGCCGGTGATGAGCAGGTCCATATCTCTGTCCGGGAACGGAAATTCGCAGGAAGAGTGAAATGGATCGGGAGAGCCGGCAATCGCGCCAGCTATGCTTTATGGTCGGGGGCGATAACCGCCGCGAATAGTCTCGTGGGGAAGCTCAGCCCAGCTTCTCGGCAAGGCCGCAGGCAACCTGCCTGACCTCGCGCAGGAAGGCCTCGGCGGCCCGCGACAGCGGCCGCTTGTCGGAGCGGACGACCGAGGCCGCGACGCGGGTCGCAGGCTCGAAGGGGCGGGTCGCGAGCTTGAAGCGGCCGGCGAAGAGCGGCGACAGCGGATCAACGACCGCCACGCCGACCCCGGCCTCGGCCAGCATGCAGGCCGTGTTGCAGTAGCGAACCTCGACGGAGAAGTCGTAGGTCTCCGCCATCTGATCGAAGGCCTGGCGCACCAGCGTGCCCATCTTGGTGCCGCGTTCGAGGGCGATGAAGGGTACACCGCGCAGATCGGCCGGCGTGATCACCGGCATTTCCGCCAGCGGATGGTCTGGCCGCATGGCGCAGACCATGTTCTCGGCGAAGAATACTTCCGAGTTCAGCCCGCGATGATCGCCGAGGCCGAGCACGAAGCCGAGCTCGGCCGTGCCGCTGTCGACCGCGTCGATGACGTTCTCGAAGCGGCGGATGTCGAAGAACACCTTCATATTGGGTCGCTTCGCCAGGAAGAGCTGGAGCGCGGCCGGCACCACGCTGTAGCCGAGAGGCGGGGTCGCGATCAGCCGGACATGGCCGGCGCGGTTCTCCTTGAGGTCCGTAACGCGGGTGGCGAAAGCCGCCTGCATCGCGAACAGCGGATCAGAATCGCGGTAGAGCGCCCGCGCCTCCTCGGTGGCGAAGAGGCGGTTGTTGACGCGCTCGAACAGCGGGAAGCCGAGTTGCGCCTCGAGATGCTTGATGCCGTTGCTGACGGCCGGTTGGGAGAGGCCAAGCTCCTGCGCCGCCCGGACTGTCGTCTCGCAACGGACCACCGCTCGCAGCAACTCGATCTGGCGCAGGTTCATGGCGCGAGCTTGGCTCGACTGGCCGTGCAAATTCAAGCCGGCTCAGCCTAATCGAGATGCAGGGCGGCGAGCAGCCGCCGCATAGTTCGGCGAAAGGTCAATCCGGCGACTGCCCACCCAACGCCGGAGCCTGCCAGCCCGGCAGCGAAATTGCTTTCCCGCTGCGACATTGCCACCATGCATAAGCCACCGCCAGAAGTGTAATCATCGAAATGAGCAGATCAGAGATATCCCTTCGCCAGATCGAGGTGCTGAGGGCTCAAATCCGTTGCGAAACCACCGTCAGGGCCGCAGCCGAACTCGGCATGACGCAGCCGGCCGTCAGCAATGCGATACGCCATTTGGAGGACCAACTCGGCTTTCCGCTGTTCGAACGGGTTAACAATCGCCTTTTCCCGACCAGCGAGGCGCGGGTGCTGAATGCCGAGGCGGATCCGCTTTTCGGCGCCCACAACCGCATTCAGGCGGTCGCGAAAGGCCTGCGCGGCGACCACTCGGGTACCCTGAGGCTGGTCGCAACGGCACCGCTGGGCTACAGCGTGGTCCCGGCCGCGCTCAAAGCGTTCCGCAAGACATTCGCCAAAACCAAGGTCTTCATGAACATGAAGCCCGAATATGAGGTTGTCGATCTCGTCGATACGGGCATCGACGAGATCGGCTTCGTCCTCGGATCCAAAGCGAACCGCGACCTTCATGTCGCGCCGATCTTCTCCGAGGCGATCGTCGCAATAATGCGTCCCGACCATCCATTGGCTGTTGAGCCGGAAATCTGTCCCGAGGATTTTGTAGGCGAGAACTTTGTGTCGCTAGGAGAAGGTACCCAGGTCGGCGATCTCACGCGATCTGCGTTCGAAGAGCGGAAGGTCTGGTTGGCGTGGCGCGAGCTCGCAGCAGGACGACGAAGGGCGGAAGCGCTGAAATCGCTCCTCAGCGCAACGGCGGCAGGCATGGCGCGAATCCTCCTCGCGCCAAGAGAACCACTACAATCGCCCCCCGCTACCCTCTTGAGGCAAAGCAGGAGGCCGTTGGTATGAGTGAGCCTCAGCGGCCGCTGGCATTGTCAGGGATTTGAGCCGGAACCGAGTTCCTGCGGAGCCCGTTGAGACTCGGTGGGGTTTTTCTGGCCATGCTTGCCTTGGCCGAGGTAAAGTTCGGCCGCTCGCTCGTCGGCTAGCAGAGTTCCCGCAGGCCCCTCCATCGCGATGCGCCCGCTGTCCATGATGCAACCATAATGCGAGATGGCGAGCGCTTGCCTGGCGCGCTGCTCGACCAATAGGACCGACACGCCGAAACGCGGCAGGTCTTGAATCAGCTTGAAAGCGTTCGCAGCCCTGCTAGGCGAGAGCGCGGCCGTCGGCTCATCCAGAACGAGGACGCGTGGCCGGTTCATCAAGGCCCTCGCGAATGCCAGCTGCTGCCGTTCGCCACCCGATAAACTGCTCGCCTTCTGGCGTTTGCGCTCTCGCAGCAAGGGGAACCCTTCGAACAGTTCTTCAATGCGCGCCGCCGGCCGATCCACGCCGCGAACAACCTGAAGGTTCTCCAGAACCGACATGCTCCTGAAGACATTGGCGACCTGCGGCACATAGCCGACGCCCAGAGCCGCACGATTTTCGGCGGGAACATTTCCGATATCCCGAAATCCATCCCCGTCCCGCAGGAGCAGCTGGCCCGAGGCACGCGGCAGCAAGCCGACGATAGCCTTCGCCAGTGTCGATTTACCGGCGCCGTTGGTGCCGGCGACGGTAAACACCTGTTCCTTGCGCAGATGCAGTGTCACTCCCGTGAGGATATCCACCTCCGTGTAACCGCCACGCAAATCATCGATTTCAAGAATGTTCATGCGCTCCGCCAAGATAAGCATCCCTAACGCGCTGATTCCTGAGTACTTGATCGGGAGGACCTTCAGCAATGATCTCGCCCCTATCAAGGACGAAAAGATGCTTTGCGATCTTCGTCAATGCGTCGAGGTCATGCTCGATGATCAGGAATCCGATTCCGCGCTGATTGAGCTCCCTTATGCGCTCCATGATCTCGGCGATGAGAACTTGATTGACGCCAGCAAAAGGCTCATCGAGCATGATCATCGAGGGCCCGACCAGCATCGCCCTTCCCAGTTCAACGAGCTTCTTCTGCCCGCCTGATAGCATCCCGGCCGGGAGCTTGGCGACTCGCCCGAGACGCAGGAACTTGATGGTATCGCGCGCCTTCTCAAGTACCGCGCGCTCGGCCTTCAGGACGCGGCCGGGCCGTAGGAAAAGCTCGACGAGCCGCTCTCCCGGCTGATCGGGCACCGCCGCGCAGAAATTCTCCTCAACAGTGAGGTGCCGGAACTCGCGCGGAACCTGAAACGTTCGCACGAGACCAAGATTCGCCCGAGCGGCCGGCGTCAGATCGGTGATGTCTCGATCGCCCAGCTTCACAGTGCCCTGGGTCAACTTCAAAAAGCCGGAAACACCCGAGAACAGGGTAGATTTTCCAGCCCCATTGGGACCGATGATGCCTGTAATGCCCTTGCTGTCCGCTGTAAGCGAGACATCCTTCAAGATTGGCAGGCCACCAAGGGATATTGAGAGGGAAGCGATGTCCAAACTCATCTTTTGGTAAAATCCCCCATCAGTCCATTGGGTCGGAACACCGTGAACCAGACCAACATCTGGCCGACGATCAGTATCCTGAACGAAGCCATCTTGGCGTCAGGAATTGCGGGGATGATATCTCTAAGAAACCGCGTGCCCTCGAGGAAGATCATCAGGATGACGGTTCCCAAGACAGCGCCCGATATCTTGCCGACGCCGCCGATGATAATGGCCATCCAGATGTAGAAAGTCAGAATAGGGATGAACTGGTCTGGCGATATATAAGTGATGTAATGCGCATAGAACGCGCCAGCGAGACCGGCGAGACCAGATCCGAACATCAGCACCTGGACTTTGAAACGGGCCGGATCCTTGCCGAGGGACGTCACCGCCTCTTCGTCGTCACGGATCGCCTCCAGCACCCGCCCGAATGGACTCCTGACCAGGCGCAGCATGATCGCCACCACCGCGACAACCACCAGGATGAGCAACGCCAGCACCGCAAGAGGCTGCGAAGATTTGAGGTTGCCGAAAAGCGGGGATATGCCGGGCATTCCCTGAATGCCGTTGGTCAGCCAGTTCTCGTTGGTGAAGATGAGCCGGAGCGTTTCCGAGAATCCAAGGGTCACGACAGCGAAATAGTCGTCGCGAAGCCGCAACGATACGATTCCGATCGGCCACGCGAATGCTGCGGCGACGATGATGGCGCCCATCATCGAGAGCGGGAAGGGGGCGCCGTGCTTCGACAGGATCGCAGAGGCGTAGGCGCCCAGCGCGAAGAACGCAACGACGCCGAAATTGCTGATGCCAGTGAGGCCATACTGGATCGTCAAGCCGAACGACAACAGCAGGTAAATCAACGTAATGATCGAAAAGGCGATAAGGTACGCGTCCACTACCTTGCTCCCTCGATCTGCCCGAAAAGACCTCTTGGCCGGAATAGAAGAACCAGGAAGATAACGACGAAGTAGAGCGCGACCTTGTAGGAAAACCCGACGATAGGCGTCACCAGCTCTTGGGCGACACCTAAGACGATTCCAGCGACCACGGCGCCAACGGGATTTCCGATTCCACCCAAGATCGCCGTCGCGAAGGCCGGCATCAGCATCTCCCAGCCCATCTCAGGCGTGATCACCGTCTTGGCGCCGAGTATGCCGCCCGCTGCTGCGGCGATGAAGCCGGCCATCATCCAGAGGGCCAGCATGACGCGTGTCGGAGCGATGCCGGAAACCCGGGCGAGTTCAGGGTTCTCAGAAACGGCGCGCATTTGACGGCCGATCGGCGTATAGTAGAGCGTCGCAAAGCATAACGCCAGGACAATCATCGCGACCATTGCAAGCTGCAGGTCAAGTACATTTATCATTATTCCATTGATGACATATGGCCTATGGATCGGGAGATCCATTATCTGCGGACTATGGCCATAGAAAAGCCCGACGATTCCCCTGTACGAGAAGGCGACGCCAATCGAGGCCAGGAGAAAGACGACGCTCGACCGGCCTTGGAGCCGTTTGAAGACGAGAAAATACATGAGCGCGGCGAGGCCCACGGAAAAAGATACCGCAGACACAACCCCTAAAAGAAGCGATCCCGTCAGCTTCTGGACCGTGACCAAGGCATAGGCACCGGCCGTCATGCTGTCGCCGGTGGCCGCATTCGGAAAACGGACGATTCCAAACACAAGCGTGACGGCGAGAGCCGCGAGACTGATGATAAAACCTTGTGCAACGCCGTTGATCGCTAGTTGCAGTGCATACACCATAACTACCTTCTCGTCCCCCCAAGCATCTTCAGTATAATTTTATTCTCATTCGTGAAGTTACAATACGGAGCAAGGTCGTCATTGTTTGCTCCGTATTGTCTGATTGCGCCAGATGCCCGGTGTCACACCGCAACGTTATACATTTTGACCAGGTTTCCGCCTTTGATGACGTAGACGCCATATTCAGGGCGCACATCATTTGCTTCATCGAAATCCAGCGCGGATGATACGCCTTCGTAGTTCACCTTGAGCCCCGCGCCGAGCTTCTCTTTCGCCTCACGGAACGAATAGACCTTGTCTCCAGGCGGATTGGTTACGTCGCGCAGTTTCTGCGACACGGCGACCATGTCCATGGTCTTCGCCGCCTCCATCGCAACGCCTAGTGACTGCATCATGTCCCAGGCAAAGCCGCCATAGAGGTTTGCGTTGCCCGGCAGGCCCATCTTTTCGCGGTAGGCCTTGTCATAAAGGCCATAACCAGCAGAATCCTCAAGGAGCACGTTGTCGGCGCTCATGAGCCCTTCCGCCACCTGGTTGCCGACCGCCTTGACAAACTCCGGCGTCGCCGCCCAGCCTGGCACCAGCCACTTGTTGGTCGCCCCGGTCTGGTACCACTCGCGCATCAATATGGCCGTGTCGACATAGTACGAGCCTGCAACGATGACATCCGGTTTCGCGGCCAGGACCTGCATCAGTTCCGACCGATAGCTCGACTGGTTAGGCTCGTAGATGACTTCAGCGACGACCTTGTTTCCCTTGGCTTCCCAGGCTGCCTTGAAACCATTGATCTGACCGAGCCCGGAGGCGTTATTGAGCGACATGGTCGCCACGCGCTTGAAGCCTTCGCGCTGACAGACCTCGGCGTAACAATTGCCGATGCGGGTGTTCGGCGTACTGTATCTGAAGCCAAGCCGCTTGGGATTGACCGACAACTCCGACAGCGAGGGCGCGCCGGACGTGTAGAGAAGGGGAATGTTGGCAGCCGTGCAGAGCGGAAGAACCGCCAGCGTCACGCCAGACACCCATGTCCCGACGATCGCCCGGACCTTGTTAACCTCGATCAGCTTCTTCGCGGCAAGCACGGCCGCCTGCGGGTTGCTCTGATCGTCCTCGACGATGACACGGACCATCCGGCCCTGGATGCCGCCGGCATTGTTGATGTGCTCGGCCGCCGCGATAATCATCTGCTGCATGCCCGTCCCATAGGGACTCCCGCTTCCGGTGATCGGGTTGAGCGCGCCGATGACGATCGGATCGGTTCCCTGGGCTAATGTTGCCGAGGAGCCGACCGAAGTCAGTATGGCGGCTCCAATAGAGTTTTGAATTAACTGCCTACGATTCAAGGACATTGTGCATGCTCCTAGTTTAGGGTGGAGTCCAATTCACACTTCACGAACGTTCCTCGCTTGAGGATCGCAGGCATATAGCGGCCCTGCTCGGTCAGGAGCTTGAGGTCCTTCAGCGGATTGCCGTCCACGACCAGCAGATCCGCAAATGCACCCGGCTCCAGGCAACCGATCTTCCCTTCGAGACCTAAGATCTTTGCGGCATCGATCGTTGCCGACCTGATGATCTCCTCGTTGCTCAGCACTTCGCTGCGGACCAGAAACTCGTCGGACTGGTAGTCGTGCAGTTCGCCGATCAGATCTGTTCCGAAGCCCATCGGGATGCCGGCGGCCTTGATAATCTCCAGCGATTCCAGAGCGCCCTTCCTGACTGGATCGATCTTCGCGATCGACGCGGCCGGAAGCCCGAGGTCGCGGCCGTGCCTGTTCAGGGCCTCGAAGATGATCAGCGTCGGCACGATGACCGCCTTCCGCTCCGCAACGAAACGAGCGGTGGGCGCGTCGATCAGGTTGGCGTGTTCGATGCACGTCACTCCGCACTCGACAGCACGTCGGATCGACGCGGCAGTGTAGAGATGCGCGGCGACGTAAGTCTGCGCGATCTCGGTTTCCTCGACTGCCGCACGCAGCTCGTCACGCGAGTAGCCGTAGAAATCCAAGGGATCCGTCGGCGATGCGACCCCGCCATTCGCCATGAGCTTGATGAACTCGGCACCAGCCTTGAGTTCCTCTCGTATTGCCGTCCGCAGCGCATCGACACCGTCGCAGACTCGCCCCACGGAACCGAGCTTGCCGGCCATCCAGTCGGTCGGCCGCTGATCGAAGCGCCCCCTGAAATCGCTATGGCCGCCCGTCTGGGAGAATCCCTTGCCGCAGATGATCAGGTTCGGGCCAAGGAAAAGCTTCTCGTCGATCGCCATCTTGAGACCGATGTCGGCGCCGCCCAGGTCCCTGACCGTCGTGAAGCCGCGAAGAAGCATCCGCTTCATGATCTCGCTCGCCCGCGCGGCCACGAGAGAATCCGGCAACAGAGCATTCTGACTCAGCGCCAGGGTCGTCGCGACGACATGGACGTGGCAGTCGATCAGCCCGGGCATCAAGGTCTTGCCGCGCAGATCAACCTGCACCGCCCCCTTCGCGACGATCGGGGCATCCGATATCTCGGCGATAACCCCGTCGCTCACCAAGAGATGCCGGTCGACGAGCGGCTCGCTGCTGGCACCGTCGACGAGCGAGGCATTGGAGAAAACGACCTCGGACGGCGCGTCCGCGGATTTGGCGATATTTTGCATCAGAACGAGATCCCGCCGTCGATGACGACTGTCTGCGCCGTGATCATCCGGTCTCCAAAACCCAGGAAAACGATGAGCTTCGCGACGTCCTCGGGAACACACACGCGCTTCAGCAGCGCCACGTCTTCCGCCCGCTTCTTTTCCTCATCGTTCCACTCGATCGTCCATGAGCTCAGGACGAGGCCAGGCGCGACGGCGTTCACCCGAACCTCCGGGGCCAGGGCACGCGCGAGGTTCTTGGTCAGACTGATGACGCCCGCCTTGGACGCGCTGTAGGCGACCGAGCTGCTCTTGCAGTTGATACCCGAATTCGAGGCCATATTGACGATCGCCCCGTTGCGCTTCTTCAGAAACGGAGCCGCCGCCTTGGCGCAGCGAAAAACGCTCAACAGATTCACGTTGAGCAGCTTTCCCCACAGGTCGTCGGAAACGGAGTCGAGGTCTTCTATTGGAATGGGTCGCGCCACGCCGGGAATGCCGGCATTGTTGACAAGAAGATCAAGTCCGCCAAGCTCTTCCGCAGCGCTCGTCACCATGTCATCGATTGCGGCCGCATCGCCGATATCGCCTGGCGCGTCAACAACGCTGCCGCCGCCAAGCCCCCGCAAGCTCGCAATGGCCTTGGGGCCTCGCTCATCGCCAGGCAGGTAGTTGATCGCGACACCGCCGCCTGCCTTCACGATCATCTCTGCCGCGGCGTAACCGATCCCTGACGCGCTTCCGGTGATGAGCGCCGTCTTGCCGCTCAAATCATTTGTCGCCATCCTAAATTCCCTCGCAGATTTTTATGCGGCCGCGCGGCCGAAATTTAGCCGAGAATGTTAGATTATCCACAATCTGTCAATGCCAGATTCTCAAAAAAAGATCCAGCGCGGCCTTGACAGATTGTCGATGATCATCATTCTATAGATACACCTGCAGGCAGCGGAATGCTTTGCGGCCGCGTCCTTGCCCATGGACCGAATTCAGCGCGAGCAACGGTTCCCAGCAGATGTCCCACGTCAGGCGGCGGCCGACAGCAAAATGAGCCTTCTGAACCGCTTCTTGTCTTCACTGGCACGGACGATTTTCGACGAGAACATGTTCGGTGATTGACGCCGCCAGGCCAGGCTCCGGTATTTTTGCCGGAACCACCCTCATTCCGACCTCAGGGGAGTTTACGTTGCTACGGATCGGCATCGATATCGGCGGCACATTCACGGATTTCGCCGTGTGGCGAAAGGAAGCCGACGGATACATCCATATTGAAAGCCAGAAGAAGTCGACGACACGCCCGCGCTTTGCAGAGGCTGTTATCGAGGGAATCCGGGAAATCACGGAGCGGCTTGATGTCCACCGCGAAGAGCCGATCCTGATCGTGCATGGAACGACCGTTTCGACCAATGCAGTGATCGAGCGGACCGGGCAGTCGCCAGGGCTTATCACCACTGAAGGGCATCGGGACATTCTGAACATAGCGCGGCTTCGCCTCGACAAGCCGGTCGACCTTTTCAATCGCCGGTCGATTCCGCTCGTCCCGCGCCGTCATGTGTTTGAGGTGAGGGAGCGTATTCTTTCGGACGGCTCCGTCGACACGCCACTTTGCGAGGAAAGCGTGCATCAGGCGTTCCAAGCCGCACGCGAAGCCGGCCTAAAGGCGGTAGGCATCTGCTTCCTGCATTCCTACCGGAATTCCGCGCACGAGCGCGCCGTAGCCGCGATCGGCAGGGAATTCTACAAGGACATCGAAGTCGTCGCGTCCCACGAGGTCTGGCCGCTCCATTCCGAATACGAACGAGCGATGATCACCCTTCTCAATGTTTACGTGAAAGGTATCATGAATGACTATATCAAGGATATAGAGCAGTATCTCGACGACAGCTTTCCAAACGCAAAGCTCTTCATCACCAAGTCGAACGGGGGCAGCATGTCCGCTGCCGAAGCGCGCTCGCAGCCCGTGCATACCCTGCTGTCGGGCCCGGCGGCGGGCGTAACAGCCGCGCAGACGCTCGGCCGGCAACTCGGCCATGACCGCATCCTGACATTCGACATGGGAGGCACATCGACGGATGTCTCCCTCGTCGACCAGGGACGGGCCAGCACCACGGGCCAGGCCGAGATCGGTGATTTCCCGCTGACGATGCACGTCACGCATATCGAGGCCATGGGCGCGGGCGGCGGCTCCCTGATCTGGCTCGACGGAAACGTGCTGAAAGTCGGACCGAGGAGCGCAGGCTCCGTGCCCGGCCCCGCCTGCTATCGTAGGGGAGGCCTTAATCCGACCCTGTCCGACGCCTATCTTATCGCTGGGTACCTATCCCCGCGCGGACTTCTCGGAGGTCGCCTTCCGCTTGACAGGGCAGCGGCGGAAGCGGCATTCCAGCCCCTCGCGGACACGCTGGAAAGCAGCGTCCGGGAGGTGGCGGCCGAGGCCATCCAGGTCGCGACATCCAACATGCTGACCAAGGTGCTGCCGTTCCTGGCACGGGTTGGCGCCGAGCCGAGCGACCTCAGCCTCCTGATCTTCGGCGGAGCCGGCGGGCTGCATGGGCCGATCCTGGCGAAGGAAATCGGCATTTCGCGTATAGTCGTGCCACGCATTCCTTCGGTCTTCTGCGCATATGGCTGCCTGGTTTCTGACCTGATGCACGATGGTGTCCATTCTGTGGGAGGTATACTGCCTTCATACGACTGGATCGAGGCGACCTACGCGAAGCTCGGCGACCAGGGCGAAGCCTGGCTGAAGCGGCAGAGCCTCAGCAGTCAGATCCTGAGCGTCGACCATGCCTATTTCGCCGACATGCGTTACGCTGCGCAATCTTTCACTATTCCCGTTGATCTCTCGGAAGTGATGCGCAGCCGCAAGGGGGCGCAAGCGATCTGCGGCGCTTTCCATCGCGAGCACGATCGTCTGTTCGGACACGCAATGGAAGACATGCCCGTTGTCATGGATGGCTTGCGACTCCGCACGACCGGCCTTCAGCAAAAACCGGGTGACAATCCGATCGCGGAGAAGAAAGACGGAAAGTTGCCCAAACCCGAAAGCCGAAGGGACATCCAGTTCGGCGAAGATATCATGAAGGATGCCCCGATCTATTCCTGGAATTGCCTGTCAGCCGAAGGCCAGGTGCATGGCCCGGCTATCGTCGAACAAGACCTCGCCACGATTCTCGTGCCTCCCGGCTACCACGCATGTCTGGGAAAGTTCGGCGACATTATCCTCGAGAAGGGAGAAGAAGCATGAGAAACGTTCCTGTCGAGGTGATGAAGAACTATTTCAGCGCTATGGCGGAGGAGGCTGCGGCCGTCGGCTATCTGACGGCTCACACAACCTTCATCAAGCAAACCCAAGATTTTCAGGTCGCGCTGGCGAGCCCGGCCGGCGAGTTTTTCGCTTATCCGCTGATGACGGGAGTCACCTCGAGCTGCGGCGAGTCGATAAGCTACTTCCTCAACAACTTCGACGAAGACGACCTTCGGCCAGGCGACGTCCTGATATCGAACGATCCTTTCCGGACTGGCGGCCTGTGCACTCATACCATGGACATCCATTTGCTCAGGCCCGTCTTCTTCGAGGGCCGGATCATCGCCTATGCCTGGGCCTTCATTCACGCCTCGGATATCGGCGGCGCGGTTCCCGGAAGCATCTCCCCCGATCTTGTGGAGATCTATCAGGAAGGGATCAGGATCAGGCCGACCAAGCTGGTCCGCGCCGGCACGCTGAACCACGACATCGTCAACATGCTGAAGGACAACTCCCGCATCGGTGAGGCGATCTGGGGGGACCTAGAAGCCATGATGGCCTCGCTGCGCGTCTTCGAGCGGCGCGCCGGGGAAATGTGCGCCAGGTTCGGTGCGGCGGCTTTTTCCAAAGGCATAAACGATGTTCTCGCTTATGCGGAAAGAAAGGCGCGGGAGGTCATTGGCGGGCTCAAGGACGGGGAATACAAGTTCATCGACTATCTCGAAGGCAATGGCGGCGAGATCGTTCACGTGCATTGCACGCTGACAGTCAAAGGCGATGAAGCGTCGATCGACTATACAGGCTCGGCGCCGCAGGTGAAGGCTGCATTCAACTTCGCCACCGGCTCGCGATCGCATCCGTTCCTGTGCCTTGGTCTTATTAATTATATTCAGACTGTCGAGCCCGCGATACCGATCAATGGCGGCATCATGCGGGCAATCAAGTCCTTCGCGCCGCTCGGCACCGTGATGAACGCAGACATGCCGGCAGCGATGGGCAACCGTTGGGTGATGGCGATGCGGGTCTATGATGCGTTGATCGGCTGCCTCAACATGGCGGTTCCCGACGGGTTGGCGGCATGCGGCTCCGGCCAGGCGGGGATCATCTCCTCTGCCTGGATAGACCCCGAATCCGGCCTCAGCAGGGTCGCGGTGGTCGAACCTTTTTCCGGTGGCTCGGGCGGGCGGGTCATTGCAGACGGCGTGGATGCGACGGATACGCTGATCGGCTCGCTCAAGAGCACCCCGATCGAGCATGTGGAAATAGAGACGCCGCTCATCGTGCGCAGCCATTGCCTCATTCCGGAAAGCTTCGGCCATGGCCGATTCAGAGGCGGCGCCTCCGTGGGAATAACGATCGAGGCGCGCGCTCCCGAGGTGACGATGACGGTGCGTGGGCTCGATCGATTCCACTTCCAGCCCTGGGGCGTCTTCGGAGGGCAGCCTGGGCGGCGCGGTCAAGCCTATATCGAACGCGGAGACGAAATCGAGGAACTTGGACGGGTGCTTGTCCTTTATCTGAAGAGCGGACAGCGGCTGCGCATGATTTCGCCCTCCGGCGGCGGCTTCGGCCGGCCCTTTGACAGGGACCCCCGGCAGGTCCTGGAAGAAACGCTGGATGGCATGATCTCGGCCGAGACCGCCGCCAAGCATTATGGCGTTTCGATCCGCAACGGCGCGGTCGACCAGGAGACGACGCTGGCCCTGCGCTCGCGGGGAAAGGAAGAGGCGCCGTGGCTGGCGATCGGCTCGGCTCGGGAGCGGCACGAGGCCGTCTGGCCGACCAAAACCAGCGTCATGCTCGCCAACACTGCCATGTCGATCCCGCGCGGGATCCGGCAGTCCGTCCTAAGCTGGACCCGCGAGAAGCTCGCCTCGACGGCCGGTACGATCACGCCAGAGCACGCAGCGCGCGTTTTACTGGAGCGCGCGGCCGCCGTTCAGTGAACGGCGACCTTCCCTCGACCCTAGGGAATTCGTGGACCGCCAGGTTTCGAGCCGGCAGGTCCACTACCCATTCCGATTGCTGACTATCGACATATCGGCGCGCTTGATTGAGGATGTCCGATACGACATATCTGCATCCCCATATGGTCGGACCGCATCGCGAAGCGGGGAGGACTCATCAGCGCCATGACAAAACTTCGCGGCGTGACGCCGCTACTTGCTCCGATCAAGGTGATGGAAAGCGCGGCATTCGCCGCTGACCAGATACGCGACGCTATCGTCGCGGGTCATTACCGGCCGGGAGAGCGTCTCGTCGAACAGCGCCTCACGGAGCAGCTTGGCTTGTCCCGCCATCCCGTGCGCGAAGCGCTGAGAATGCTGACCCGCGAGGGGTTCGTGGAGATACGCCTAAATCGCGGCGCCATCGTCGCCATGCTGGATGCTAGGAATATACTCGAAATCTACGAGTTGCGCTCGGCGCTCGGCGCAATTGCTTTGCGTCATATCGTATCGGACGAGAGCCGCCTGAGCCAAGCCCATGTCAAGGGATTGAAAAAATTCGCAAAGAACGCGCTCACGTTCGCGTCGCTGGAGGACCAGACCTCATCGATCGCCAACGATCTGGCGCTCCAGGATTTCATCGTCGAGTCTTCGGGAGCCGAGAGAACCATACGCTTTTTCAAGGAGACGACGGCGGAAGTCCAGCGCTTCAACAACCTCTCGCGAATCGCGTATACTGACCGATTGGCAGATGCGAAAAAATACGCAAATGCACTAGTGACCGCGATCTGCGACAGGGATCTGGAAACCGCGCAGAGCATCTGGAACGAGAAGTTCTCCGTCGCAGTGGAACGCTTTCTCGAACAGATACGCTCAATCAACGAGACTAACGACGCTCCTTACATAGCGATCGACCAGGCGACATAGGCCGGCGCTCTCAGACGGAATATTGGCAGCTGCGAGCTTACACCCCCTGCGATCAAATCCATACGAAGCCGGTATCCGATCAACGCGCCGTATATCCGCCATCGACCATGAGAATCTGTCCGGTTACGAAGGAGGCGCCGGAGCCGGACAGATATAAGATGGCTTCGGCAATCTCTTTCGCCTCTGCCCATCGGCCCAGCGGATGGGCTTTGCGGATCTGTTCTCGTCCAGCCTCCGGATCCTCCAGCCCTTCGAGATAACGGGTTAGGAACGGTGTATCGATCGACCCGGCGCCGACGGCGTTCACGCGGATACCGCGAGACGCATAATCAACCGCCATCTGGCGAACGAGCTGCAGCAAGGCGCCCTTGGCGGCGCAATAGGCGCCCTGCTCCGGCAGGCCGACGATGCTCGAGATGGAGCCCGTTGCCACAATAGAGCCGGAGCCGCGCGCGATCATTGACGGCAGGGCTCGCCTCGACATCAGGAACAGGGATTTGGCATTGATGTTCATCACCTTGTCCCACTCGGCTTCACTGGTATCGTGAACCGCCTTCGACACGATGAACCCGGCATTGCTGACCAGCGCATCGACCGGACCGAGGCGTGTCTCTGCAGTATGGAATATCTTCTCGATGTCGGTAGCGACGGTAACGTCGGCGGGGACGGAGACGATGTCATTGCCATATTCGAGCTCGGAAACGCTGGGATTGATATCGGTGGCGCAGACGCGGGCTCCGTGCTCTACGAAAAGGTCCACTGCCGCACGGCCGACGCCGCCAGCGGCGCCCGAGATCACGACGGTCTTGCCCTCAAAATTCCTGGACATTTTATCACCCATGTTGCTGGCCGATTATGCAACTTCATCTGGAACAATCGCCCACGACGTCATGTCGCCGTACGGGCTATGGCGCGCACCGCGGCAGGGTGAAGCTCCGACCTTCGGAATCTGCGATTCGTCGATTAGCCGCGTTTCCTGCGTGAAATTTCGAGCCGCTCCATTCGAGGTTCTCGTCACATGGAAGCTTTGGCGAAGGGAAGCGATGTTGCCGAAAGCGCTGCATAAGTGCGCGCAACCGAGGAATCGTCGTCGCGCCCCATCCCAGCGCCCGAGGTCGCCAGATACATCTGTAGTGCAGCGGCGGCGAGTGGAATGGGGAATCGCTCTTCCCGTGCCATGTCATTGAGAATGCCGAGGTCCTTTACGAAAATTTCGACCGAGCTCAGCGGCGTGTAGTCCCCGCTGATGATATGCGGCACCCGGTTCTCGAACATCCAGGAATTGCCCGCGGATGCGGTGATGACCTCGTAAACGACGGGAAGGTCGAGCCCAAGCTTGGCGGCCAGCACCATGGCCTCGCATGCTGCAGCGATATGTATTCCCGCCAGATGCTGATTCACCATCTTGACGGAAGAGCCGACGCCAACTTCCTCACCGAGGCGATAAACCTTGGCGGAGATGGCGTCCAGCACGGCTGTCGAACGTTCGAAGGCGGCGGCGCTGCCCGAGGCTATGATCGTCAAGGCGCCGTCAGCAGCTTTCGCGGCGCCTCCCGAAATGGGGGCGTCGAGATACAAGACGCCATGCTCCTGCAGCAGCGCCGCAAAACGCTTCGCCGAGGCGGGAGGCACCGTCGCCGAAGATATGAAAACCGACCCAGGCTTCAAAACCGGCAGGACGCCATTCTCTCCCGCCAGAACAGCTTTTGTCTGCATGCTGCTGACGACCACGCAGACGACGATATCCGCCTCGGCAACCGCCGCAGCCGGCGAGGCCGCGGGGCAACCGCCCAGCGCCGCGAAGCGCTCCATCGCGCCGCCGGACGGATCGTAGCCCGCTACGGCAAATCCCTGCCGTAGAAGCGAACCGGCAATGCCCAGCCCCATCGACCCGAGACCTATGACCGCCACGCCAACTGGGGTGCCGCTTTGGGGATGAAGCATGATGACATTCCTTGCTCTTCGCGGAAAGATATGCAGATTATCCACAATCTGCAACAGCTAGTTTTTGACCGTCGCCCCCCACTCAAGCTGATTTCGAGCGCTATCAGGCTGTTGAAGAAGGTTCTCGTTCGGGCGTTGTTGGCATGATTCCTTGGCTCTGATGGATTCGGAGCGCGATGCATGCG
>NZ_JBXAQP010000018.1:0-90303 GCF_058807355.1 Allobosea sp. GW821-FHT12C12 | reverse complement strand
GACCAGGACCAGGATCCGCGGCGCCGAGACCGCGCCCGCCGCCGCGCCCCGCGAGGCGGCCCGGCCCGAGCGCGCCGCAAGACCCGAGAGCGAGGCGGCGCCGGCGCAAGCCCCCGCTCCGCGCGCCGGGCGCCGGCCCGAGCCGCGCCGCCGCGACGACGATGACGGCCCGAAGGTGAAGGGTCTCGGAGACCATGTCCCGGCCTTCCTGATGCGCCCGGTCAAGGCCGGTTGACGTAAAGTCATCAACCTCATCTTAACGCGCTTGCGTCTAGCATCTCTGTCGCGGCTCGCCTGTTCCACAGGCGGGCGGCAGGACGGGCGCATGCCGCCGTTGATACGGACAGGATGTCCCGCTTCGATGTTCAATCGAAGCTGTCATGGCCGAAAGCCATGAACCGGCTTCATGCCCGGGCTGTCGATGGCAATGAGCGAGCAAGCGCAGGTTCACTTCCCGTCCCAGGACATCGCCGACCGCGTCGTCGCCGCCATCCGCGAGCACGGCTCGCCCGGCTATCCCCGCGCCTTCGAGGTCTGGTACGCCCATCTCAGCGGCGAGATGCCGGCCGTCACCATGGCGATGAACGCGATCCTGACCGGCGGCGAGGGCAAGGTCGGCGCGGCCGACATCGACAGCCTCTATGAGCGCTTCATCGGCACCGACCGCCTCGCCAGGCAGGCCGAGCGCACCAGCCTGCAGGTCCTGAGCGAGATCGACGGGCTGATGGCGCTGGTCGACAAGACGCTCGATTCCAGCGAACGCTATCATGGCCGCCTGACCGCGATGTCGGAGGAGGTTCCGCCGCCGGCCGACCGGCAGAAGCTGCGCGAATGGGTCGAGGCGCTGGTGCTGTCGACCCGCGAGGAGGTCACCCGAAAGACCCAGCTCGAGGCGCAGCTGAAGGATTCCTCCAACGAAATCAGGAATTTGCGCGAGGCTCTTGAAGCGACCCGCGCCGAGGCGCTGACCGACCCGCTGACCGGGCTCGCCAACCGCCGCCATTTCGAGGAGATGCTGCAGAAGTCGATCGACCAGTCGACGCTGCGGCGCGAGCCCTTCGCCCTGGTGATGGCCGACATCGATTTCTTCAAGAAGTTCAACGACGCGCATGGCCACCTCACCGGAGACCAGGTTCTGCGTCTCGTCGCCCGCACCATGAAGGACAAGTTCAAGGACAAGGCGGTGATCTCCCGCTTCGGCGGCGAGGAGTTCGCGATCATCCTGCCGGACTCCGATCTCGTAGCCGGCAAGTTCGGGGCCGAGACGGTGCGCCAGGCGCTGCTCACCCGCGAACTGGTCAAGCGCTCGACCAACGAGAACCTCGGCCGCATCACCATCTCGCTCGGCGTCGCCGGCTATCGCCGCGGCGACACCGCAAGCTCGATCGTCGACCGCGCCGACCAGGCGCTGATGCAGGCCAAGCGCGACGGCCGCAACCGCACCGTCACCGAGGACGTGCTCGACACCGCCGCGATGCGGGTTGCCTGACGGGCTTCGCCGCGCGCCGCGCCGCCTCGATCGCCAACTGGGTCCAGGCCCTCAGCTTACCGGGATCGTCGAGCGCCTCGTCAGGCAGCCGCCAGTAACCCATGGCGCGGAGCTTGCCCTGCATCACGGCGCTGAACCGCTCGCTGCCGGCTTCCGCGAAGCGGCCTGCGCTTTCGGCATCACCCTTCAGATAGAGCAGGCCATCCGATTCCAGCGCGAACATCCGCTCGCCGTCATAGATGCCGTGGCCGCCGAACATGCGGCGGACCCTGACCGGCAGGATGTCGGAAAACAGCTCGCGGATGCCCTCGGCATCCATCGACGCGGGCTCAGTGAGCCGCCAGCGACGGCTCGGCGCGGGGCTTGATCTCGACCGATTCGCCACAGCCGCAGGCCGAGACCTGGTTGGGGTTGTTGAAGACGAAGGTGGAGGAGAAGCGGTCGGTCCTGAAGTCGAGCTCGGTGCCGAGCAGGAACAGCACCGCCTTGGCGTCGACGATGACGGTCGCGTCCTTCTCGGTCACGACCTCGTCGCCCTTGGCGGTCTCGCGCGCGACCTCGAAGGTGTATTCCATGCCGGCGCAGCCGCCCTTCTTGACGCCGACGCGCAGGCCGAGCGCGGGCCCGGCCTCGGACGCGCTCTGCGCCATGATCTCGCGGATGCGCGCGGCGGCGGCGTCCGTCAGGGAGACGACCTTGAGGCCCGGAATCGAGAACATGCTCTGTGTCCCTCCTCGACGGGATTCCAATTCTCGTCGAAAAGAACTGGTCCCGTGAAGCAAGATGGCTGACAGCAACATAAGGATTGGTGAGCGAAACGTCGAGATGGGCGGCATGCGGCCCGCCCCTGCCCGCCTTAGCCTTGCAAGGCAGGACGTGGCATGCACTCTGGCCGCCCCGACGCCAGCCGACGACGCGCCATGACGCCCTACCGCCTGCATGCTCCCGACTCGCTCCGCGCCCTCGTCCGCGCCATGGTCACGGCCGCCGGCTGGACCGAGGCGGATGCGGCCGAGACCGCCGAGCATCTGGTGCTGGCCAATCTCAGCGGCCATGACAGCCACGGCGTCGGCATGCTGCCGCTGTATTTCCAGTCGCTCGCCGACGGCAACCTGAAGCCGGAGTCGCAAGCCAGCGACCGGCTGGACGCCGCCCCCTTCCTGATCATCGACGCCGATGTGGCGCTCGGCCAGCCCGTGGCGCGCAACGCCGTCGAGCGCGCGATCCCGATGGCCAAGGCCGGCGGCGTCGCGATCCTGAACCTGCTCGACGCCCATCACATCGGTCGCATCGGTCACTACGCCGAGATCGCGGCGGAAGCCGGGCTGATCTCGCTGTTCTGGGTCAATGTCGCGGGCCGCCCGCCGATCGTCGCGCCCTATGCCGCCAGGCAGGCGCGTTTCGGCACCAATCCGCATGCGATCGGCATTCCCGTGCCGGGCGGCGACCCGATCATCCTCGACTTCGCGACGAGCCGCATGGCCCATGGCAAGGCCCGCGTCGCCTTCAACAAGGGCGTGGCCGTGCCGGAGGGCTACATCATCGACGGCAATGGCAAGCCGACGACCGAGCCGCGCCATGTCTTCCTGCACGGGCTCGGTGACGACGAGGCGCTGGGCGCGCTGCTGCCCTTCGGAGACCACAAGGGCGCCGGCCTCTCGCTGATCGCGGAGCTGCTCTCGGCCGGGCTGATGGGCGCCGCCCGCATCGACGAGAAGCCGGCCAGGAGCTGGATCATCAATTCGCTCTTCGGCATCCTGATCGACCCGGCCCGGCTGGAGCCGGACGAGGCGCTGCGCAAGGAGCGGACCGAGAGCTATCTCGCCTTCGTGCGCGCGGCGAAGCCGCAGGACGAGGCCGATCCCGTGCTGACGCCGGGAGAGAAGGAGCGCGCGATGAGGATCGAGCGCGCCCGCGGCATTCCGCTCGACGACGAGACGTGGAGCCAGATCGTCGCGGCGGCGAAGCGCTTAGGGATCGACGCGGAGCGTTTCTGACGGGGCGGCGCCTGCGATGACTCTCGACGACTACAACGCCTTCTGCGCCTCCCTGCCGGCCACGGCCCATGTCGTGCAATGGGGCGGCGCGCATGTCTGGAAGGTCGGCGGCCGGAGCGGCGGAAAGGTCTTCGCGATCGGGCGCGGCGACGACGGCCGGGAATTGAGCGTGACCTTCAAATGCTCCTGGGCCAGCTTCGACATCCTGAAGGAGCAGCCCGGCCTGCGTCCCGCGCCCTATCTCGCCTCGCGCGGCATGAGCTGGATCCAGCGCTTGAGCGACGAGAGCATGCCGGACGACGCGCTGCGGGACTATCTGCGCGAAAGCCACCGCCTGATGGCGCGGACGCTGACGAAGCGGGCGCGGGCGGAGCTTGGGCTGACCCTCTGACGTCATTGCGAGCCGTCAAAGCAGCGCCTCTCCGCGAAACACCGGCACGCATGAGCCGCCGACCGAGGCGCGCACGCCTTCTGCTGTCCGCCAGGCCCTGAGGTCGAGCAGGCTCGGCCGGCCCATCTCGACGCCTTGCGTCAGCGTCCAGGAGCCGCTCTCGGCCCCGCTCAGAGAGAGCAGCAGCGCCGCGACCGTGGCGCTGGCGCTGCCGGTCGCCGGGTCCTCCCAGGTGTTGCTCAGCGGCGCGAACATGCGCGCCCGGATCGCCTCGCCGTCGCGGGCGTAGAGGAACAGCGAGAACCGCCCCTCCAGCCCCGGCGTCGCGTCGCGCACCGCGCGGAACTGCGCCAGATCGGGCGTGGCTTTGCCCAGCGCCTCCAGCCTGACCTCGGCCAGCACGAAGAACACGCCGACCGAGGCGCGCAGCGGCCGGTGGTTGGCCACCACGATGTCGGCGACATCGAGCCCGGCACAGGCGGCGATCGCCTCGGGCGGCAGTTCGATGCCCGTCGAGAGCGGTTGCGGCGCCGAGATGATCGCGCCCGTCACCTCGTCGCCGCCATGGGCGACACGGACCTCGACCAGCCCCGCGATCTCCTCGAAGCGCAGGAGCCCGTCCCTGTCGCGGCCATGCCGCGCCAGCACGAAGGCGGTGCCGACATTGGGATGGCCGGCGAAGGGCATCTCATGCGTGCGGCTGAAGATGCGCACGCGGGCCGTGTTGGCCGGATCGTCCGGCGGCAGCACGAAGGTCGTCTCGGAATAGTTCGTCTCGGCGGCGAGCGACTGCATCTCGGCGTCCGACAGGCCGCGCGCATCGGTGAAGACCGCGAGCTGGTTGCCGCCGAAGCGGGTCTGCGTGAAGACGTCGACGGTCTCGAAGGCGAATTTGCGCATGGCGGGTCCCAATGGCGCGAGAGGCGCGCTGACCGATTGATGCCACCCTTCGCGGTCACGGAATAATCAAGGTCGATGATGCGACCGATCATGCGCGGCGAGCAGCCACGCGTTCACAGCAGGAAGTGCAACCCGAAGCCGAGGATGACGAGGCCGGCCGCCACGACCTGCGCGATGAACAAGGGCTTCGTCCGCGCCAGCTGACCGGCATGGAAATCGGCCCGCTCGGCGCGGGACATGCGGTCGCGCGCCTTGAACTGCTCTTCCAGGACGCGCGGCTCGCTGCTGGCGCCATCGCGCTCGAGGTCCATCCGTACGGCGATGTAGCCGATGATCAGTCCGAGGATGCCAAGGCCGAAAAAACCGACGAGCCGCAACGCGCCATAGAATACGCCGATCGCGAGAGCCGCGAGCACGGGAAAGGCGATGTAGTCCCACTTCGTAAAGCGCATGACGCGATCATGCGGGACGGCGGCAAGCCCGTCCAGCGTCACCACATGTCGAGCGCGACCCTTGCCTCGTCCGACATGCGCGACTGATCCCAGGGCGGGTCGAAGGTCATGTTGACCGAGACGCCGGAGACGCCCGGCACCGCCGAGACCGCGTTCTCGACCCAGCCTGGCATCTCGCCGGCGACCGGGCAGCCCGGCGCGGTCAGCGTCATGTCGATCGCGACCTGCCGGTCGTCGGCGATGTCGACGCGGTAGATCAGGCCGAGCTCGTAGATGTCGGACGGGATCTCGGGATCGTAGACCGTCTTCAGCGCGGCGATGATGTCGTCGGTGAGACGGTCGATCTCCTCGGGCGGCAGCGTGGCGCTCGCGCCCATGGCCGGTGCGTTCGGCTTGAAGTCTTCAGTGGTGTCGGTCATCGCAACATCCAGTTCACAAACTCGATTGCACGCGCGCCATCGTCCCGGGCGGAGCGAAGCGCAGACCCGGGATCCATTCCGGAGCGCTTGCCGAAGAGGTTCCGGAATGGATCCCGGGCCTCCCTAGGGTCGCCCGGGACGACGAAGGCGTCGTCGAAGACTCGTCACGAAAACAGGTCTTCGGCCTTCCGCAGGGCCTCGACCAGCTTATCGACTTCTTCCAGCGTGTTGTAGAGCCCGAAGGAGGCGCGGCAGGTCGACGTCACTCCATATCGTGCCAGAAGCGGCATGGCGCAATGGGTGCCGGCCCGGACCGCGACGCCGGAGCGGTCGATCACGGTCGCGACATCGTGCGCATGGGCGCCCTTCATCTCGAAGGCGATGATCGCGCCCTTGTCCTTCGCCTCGCCGAAGATGCGGATCGAGTTCATCTCGCCGAGCCGCTGCATGGCGTGGTCGCGCAGTGTCGCCTCATGCGCCGCGATGTTCTCGCGGCCGAGCGCCATCATGTAGTCGAGCGCGGCGCCCAGCCCCACCGCCTCGACGATCGCCGGCGTGCCGGATTCGAAGCGGTGCGGCGCGTCGTTGTAGGTGACGGCGTCCTCGCTGACGGTGACGATCATCTCGCCGCCGCCCTCATAGGGCGGCAGCTTGTCGAGCCATTCCTTCCTGCCCCAGAGGATGCCGGAGCCGGTCGGCCCATAGGTCTTGTGGCCGGTGAAGCAGTAGAAGTCGCAGCCCAGCGCCTGCACGTCGACCGGCAGATGCACCGCGCCCTGGCTGCCGTCGACGACGAGCGGGATGCCGTATTCCTTGAGGATCGACGCGATCCGCGCGATCGGCAGGATCGTGCCGATCGCGTTCGACATATGCGTCAGCGCCACGACCTTGGTGCGGGCTGAGATCAGCTTCTCGAACTCCTCGACGAGGAAGTTGCCGTCCTCGTCGACCGGCGCCCATTTGATCACCGCGCCATGGCGTTCGCGCCAGTAGTGCCACGGCACGATGTTGGAGTGATGCTCCAGGATCGAGAGGATGATCTCGTCACCCTCCTGGATCTTGAGATGGCGGCCGAGCGAGGAGGCGACCGTGTTCAGCGAGCCGGTCGAGGAGCGCGTGAAGACGATCTCCTCGATATGCGCCGCGTTGAGGAAGCGCCGGGCGCTCTCGCGGGCCGCCTCATAGGCCTCGGTCGAGGCGTTGGCGAGATAGTGCAGCCCGCGATGGACGTTGGCGTAGTCCTCGCGCATCAGCCGCGACATCGCCTCGATCACGATCTCGGGCTTCTGCGCCGAGGCGGCATTATCGAGATAGACCAGGGGCTTGCCGTAGACCTCTCGTCCGAGGATGGTGAAATCCCGGCGGATCGCCTCGACGTCGTAGGGCTTGGTCATCGCGTTCATGGCTCTAAGCCTCTCCGGGCGAGGTCCTGGGCCTGTCGGCGACGAGTTCGCCGGCATGGCCCCAGTCCTGGCGCTCGATCTCCTGGATCACGATATGGGTGTTCTGCGGGTTCTTGCCGAGCACGCGCACCAGCGTCGCCGTGAACTCCCTGACGATCTCGGCCTTCTGGGCCCGCGTCGCGCCCTTTGTGATCTGGAGATTGACGTAGGGCATCAGCCGGCGCCCGCCACGGAGGAGCCCTCGCGCTTGCCGAGCCAGGCCTCGATCTCGGCCATCACCAGTCCGCGCAGGCTCTCGTCCTGCACGAACTCGACCGCCTCTCCGGCAAAGGCCTGCAGCACCAGCGCCTCGGCTTCGGCGCGCGGCAGGCCGCGCGCCATCAGGTAGAAGAGCTGCTCGCCGTCCATCTGCGCCACCGTCGCGCCATGGCCGCAGACCACGTCGTCGGCGAAGATCTCCAGCTCCGGCTTGTTGAACATGGTCGCGCCGTCGTTCAGCAGCAGCGTGTTGCTCTTCATGCCGCCGTCGGTCTTCTGCGCGTGCGGGCGCACGATGACCTTGCCCTGGAAGACGCCGGCGCCCTCCCCGCCGATGATGGTCTTGAACAGCTCCCGGCTGACGCCATGCGGCACGGCATGGTCCATCACCAGCGTCACGTCGGAATGCTCGGTTCCGCCGAGCAGGTTGACGCCGCGCAGGCCGATCTCGCTGTGCTCGCCGGCATACTCGACGAAATACTGCTGGCGCAGCGTCGCCGCCTCGCAGACCAGCGAAAAACTCTCGAACTTCGCCTGCGCCCCGACGGTTGCCATCAGCGTCTGCACCTGCACCGTCTCGGGCACGGCGCGCGTGACGATGCGCAGATGCCGGATGTCGCTCTCGTCGCCGGTCTCGAAGACGATCGCGCCGTTGATCTGCGAGGCCTTTGGTCCGGCGCTCTCGCCGATCTCGACGATCGTCGCCCTGACGCCCTTGCCGGCGACGACGACGGAGCGATGGAAGATCGCGCTCTCCTCCTCGCCGGAAGCCAGCGAGACGATGGCGATCGGGGCCGCAAGCTCCGTCCCCTCCGCGATCTCGATGAAGACGCCGTCGCGCATCAGCGCGGTGTTGAGCATCAGCCCGGTGTCGCTCCGCGCGATGCCGGGGCCGGCCAGGATGCGGGTCAGATCCTCGCGGCCCGACACCAGCGCCTCGGCCAGCGAGCGGATCGAGACGCCTTCGGGCAACCCGTCCAGCGTCGAAAGATCGGCGGCAAGGACGCCGTCGACCAGCACGAGCCGGACGCCGTCGAGCTTGAGTTCGGAAAGCCGTGCGGTGACGGCAGTGGTGATGTTGGCGTTGGCCGCCAGAGGCCGCGCCTCGCGCAGCAGGGCGCGCAGGTCGGTGTAGCGCCAGGATTCGAGCCTTCGATGCGGCAGGCCCTTGGCCTCGAAACCGGCGAATGCGTCCTCGCGCAGCTTGCGCACCGGCAGCGCGCCAGGGAGTTCAGCCTTGGCGGCGGCGAATTGCTGCGCCAGCACCTGCTCGGCCGCGGTCTTGAGGGGAGTGACGATCGCCATCACGCAGCGTCCGCGTAACCGGCATAGCCGTTCTTCTCGAGCTCCAGCGCCAGCTCCTTGCCGCCGCTCTTCACGATCCGGCCCTTCGACATGACGTGGACGGTGTCGGGCACGATATGGTCGAGCAGGCGCTGGTAGTGCGTGATCACGAGGAAGCCGCGCTTGGGATCGCGTAGCGCGTTGACGCCCTCGGCGACGATGCGCAGCGCGTCGATGTCGAGGCCGGAATCGGTCTCGTCGAGGATGCACATCGAGGGCGCGAGCAGCGCCATCTGCAAAATCTCCATGCGCTTCTTCTCGCCGCCCGAGAATCCGACGTTGAGCGGCCGGCGCAGCATGTCCTTGGCGATGCCGAGCTTGTCGGCGGCTGCGTTGACCGCCTTGATGAAGTCCGGCGTCAGCAGCTCCGCCTCGCCGCGCGCCCGGCGCTGCGCGTTCATCGCCGCCTTCAGGAAGGTCATGGTGGCGACGCCGGGGATCTCCAGCGGGTACTGGAAGGCGAGGAAGATGCCGGCGGCGGCGCGGGCATCGGCCTCCATCTCCAGCACGTTCTCGCCGTTCAGCAGGATCTCGCCGTCGAGCACCTCGTAGTCCTCCTTGCCGGCGATGACATAGCTCAGCGTCGACTTGCCGGAGCCGTTCGGCCCCATGATCGCGGCGACCTCGCCATCGTTCACGGTGAGCGAGAGGCCATTGAGGATCTGCTTGTCCTCGTCGGCGATCTTGACGACGAGATTGCGAATTTCGAGCATTGTTTCGATCCGGATTTCCGCCGCGTGATGCTCGGCCTTGTGCCGAGCATCCACGACTTGAGCGTTTGAAAGAAAGACAGGGATGGCCGGGACGAGCCCGACCATGACGGGGTCAGCGAGCGCACTTCATTCGACGAGGTCCGGGCGCTTCTCGATCCGGTCGACCCGGACCTTGATCGACGCAATCTCCGTGTCCTGAAGCGTCTGAGACGAGAGCAGAGCCGCCATATGCTGGCGCACCACGATCATCTCGCCGCGCATGCCGGTCATCTCGTCCTTGATCGACGACATGTCGGCGCGCATCGCCCGCAGATGTTCGAGAATGAGGTGCTCGACCTTGTCGTTCATCACCCCACGCTCCCCTCGAGCGAGATCGTGATCAGCTTCTGCGCCTCGACGGCGAACTCCATCGGAAGCTGCTGCAGCACCTCCTTGACGAAGCCGTTGACGATCAGCGCCACCGCCTCCTCCTCGGAGAGGCCGCGCTGCTGGCAGTAGAAGAGCTGGTCCTCGCCGATCTTCGAGGTCGTCGCCTCGTGCTCGAAGATCGCGGTCGCGGTCTTGGCCTCGATATAGGGGATGGTGTGGGCGCCGCACTGGTCGCCGATCAGGAGCGAGTCGCAATTGGTGAAGTTGCGCGCCCCGGTGGCCTTGCGGTGGGCCGAGACCATGCCGCGATAGGTCGAGTCGGATTTGCCGGCCGCGATGCCCTTGGCGATGATTTTCGAGGTCGTGTTCCTGCCGAGATGCAGCATCTTCGTGCCGCTATCGACCTGCTGGGCCCCGTTCGAGACCGCGATCGAATAGAACTCGCCGCGCGAGCCGTCGCCGCGCAGGATGCAGGAGGGGTATTTCCAGGTGATCGCCGAGCCGGTCTCGACCTGCGTCCACGAGATCTTCGAGTTCCTGCCGCGGCAGTCGCCGCGCTTGGTGACGAAGTTGTAGATCCCGCCCTTGCCCTCGGCGTCGCCCGGATACCAGTTCTGCACGGTCGAGTATTTGATCTCGGCGTCGTCGAGCGCGATCAGCTCGACGACCGCGGCATGGAGCTGGTTCTCGTCGCGCTTGGGCGCGGTGCAGCCTTCGAGATAGCTCACATACGAGCCCTCGTCGGCGATGATCAGCGTGCGCTCGAACTGGCCGGTGTTCTGCTCGTTGATCCGGAAATAGGTCGACAGCTCCATCGGGCAGCGCACGCCCTTGGGGATGTAGACGAAGGAGCCGTCGGTGAAGACGGCGCAGTTCAGCGTCGCGAAATAATTGTCGGTCACCGGAACCACGGAGGCGAGGTACTTCCTGACCAGCTCGGGATGCTCCTGGATCGCATCCGAGATCGAGCAGAAGATCACGCCGGCCTCGGCCAGTTCCTTCTTGAAGGTGGTCACGACCGAGACCGAATCGAACACCGCGTCGACCGCGACGCGGTTCTCCGGCGCGACGCCGGCCAGGATTTCCTGCTCGCGCAGCGGGATGCCGAGCTTCTTGTAGGTCTCCAGGATCGCCGGATCGACCTCGTCGAGCGACTGCGGCGCCGCGCCCTTCTTCGGGGCGGCGTAATAGTAGATGTCCTGATAGTCGATCGGCGGGTACTGCACGCGCGACCAGGCCGGCTCGGTCATCGTCTTCCAGCGGCGGAAGGCGTCGAGGCGCCACTCCAGCATCCACTCCGGCTCGTTCTTGCGCGCCGAGATGTAGCGCACCGTGTCCTCGGTCAGGCCCTTGGCGGGCTTGTCCATCTCGATCTCGGTCACGAAGCCGTATTTGTATTCGGTCACGTCGATCGACTTGACCTGGTCGATGGTCTCCTGGACCGCTGCCATCACTCACTCTCCTGTCGCGGGTTCAAGGCCCGCCGGTCTGGTCTCACATCCTGCCGAAGGGCTCAGGCGGCTGCCCGAGCCTCCCGGCCCCCGGTCGCGGCCAGCGCCTGCGCGTAGGCCGCGAGAAAACTGTCGATGTCCGCCCCGGAGGTGGTCCATCCGAGCGAGGCCCGCAAGGCCCCAGCGCTCATGGCAGGGTCGACGCCCATGGCGGCCAGCACATGGGAGCGCCGGACCTTGCCCGACGAGCAGGCCGAGCCCGAGGACAGCGCGACGCCGGCGAGATCGAGCTTGATCAGCATGGTCTCGGCCGTGACGCCCGGCGTCGCGAAGGCGCTGGTGTTGGGCAGGCGCGGCGAGCGGCGGCCGAAGATCGCGGTCTCGGGCGCGAGCGCCAGCAGGCCGGCTTCCAGCCCATCGCGCAGACCGGCGAGCCGCGCGGCCTCGCCGGCAAGCGCGGCGCCCGCCAGTTCCGCCGCCGCGCCGAAGCCGACGATGCCCGGCACGTTCTCGGTGCCGGCCCGCCAGCCGCGCTCCTGCCCGCCGCCGCGCATGGGCTTGTCGCCGAGTTCGAGCGCCCCCGTGCGGAAGACGATCGCGCCGACGCCCTTCGGCCCGCCGAGCTTGTGCGCCGACAGGGTCAGAACGTCCACGCCCGACGCATCGATGTCGATCGCGATCTTGCCGGCGGCCTGAACGGCGTCGCTATGGACGAGCGCGCCGAAATTCTTCGCGATCGCGGCCAGATTCGCGATCGGCTGGATCACGCCGGTCTCGTTGTTGGCGAGATGCAGCGAGACGAGCGCCCGCGCGCCGGGCTGTTCCGAGGCCAGCCGCTCCAGCCGCGCCTCCAGCCAGCCGAGATCGGCGACGCCGTCGCCATCGACCGGGATTTCCTCCACCCCGCCCGCCGGAAAGCGGTGCCCGTCGCGCACGCAAGGATGCTCGGTCGCGCCGTGCAGCAGCAGCGTCGCCGGCCTCCTCACGCAGTCGCGCCCGCCGCCGCAATCCATCAGGCCGGCCGACAGCAAGGTCGCGTTGGCCTCCGTCCCGCCGCTGGTGAAGACGACATTGCCGGCTTTCGTCCCGACCAGCGCCGCGACCTGGGCCCGCGCCTGCTCGACCAGGGCGCGGGCCGCCCTGCCCTCGCCATGCACCGAGGAGGG
The DNA here is from genome assembly GCF_058807355.1 of Allobosea sp. GW821-FHT12C12. Lineage (NCBI taxonomy): Bacteria > Pseudomonadati > Pseudomonadota > Alphaproteobacteria > Hyphomicrobiales > Alloboseaceae > Allobosea > Allobosea sp. GW821-FHT12C12. Next base: position 77,951 of record NZ_JBXAQP010000018.1, on the reverse strand, counting down.
GTTGCCAGGCAGCATCAGCGCGCGCGCCATCGCCTCCGCCACCGCCGGCCTGACCGGCGTGGTCGCATTGTGGTCGAGATAGGCGCGTTCGGATCCGGTCACGCTTCGATCAAACTCCGGTTCGGGATGGCGGCATCCCGCCTGGCCGCACGAAAGGCTTGAATTCGCACCCCCGCGCTGTGCTATAGCCGCCCGTCCTGACAGCCCGAGGTGGAAGCGAGGGCCCCGGCCATGGCGGCCGGATCCGCTTGTTCCCGCCTTGTTCACGGCTGTTAGAACCATTCTAAGCGCTCTGATGTAGGGCGCGAGCGGCCGGCCCGTCAAGGGCGACAGCGTTTTTTGACGGCCTTGGGCCGCCCGAAATCGCGTCGTTTCCGGGCCTTGCCCAGCGAAAGGCGAGACGACGATGCCCGAGGTGATCTTCAACGGACCGGCCGGTCGGATCGAGGGCCGCTACCAGCCCGCCAGGAAGCGCGGCGCGCCGCTCGCCATCATCCTGCATCCGCACCCGCAATTCGGCGGGACGATGAACAACCAGATCGTCTACAACCTGTTCTATACCTTCGTGAACCGCGGCTTTTCGGCGCTGCGCTTCAATTTTCGCGGCGTCGGCCGCAGCCAGGGCCATTTCGACCATGGCGCGGGCGAACTCTCGGACGCGGCCGCGGCGCTCGACTGGATGCAGGCGCTCAACCCCGAGGCCAAGAGCTGCTGGATCACCGGCGTCTCCTTCGGCGCCTGGATCGGAATGCAGCTCCTGATGCGCCGTCCCGAGATCGAGGGCTTCCTCTCGATCGCGGCGATGGCCAACCGCTACGACTTCTCCTTCCTCGCGCCCTGCCCGTCCTCTGGCCTGTTCGTGCATGGCTCCGAAGATCGCGTCGCGCCGGTCAGGGAGGTGATGGCGGTGATCGAGAAGGTGAAGACCCAGAAGGGCATCCTGATCGAGCACGCGGTCGTCGAGGGTGCGAACCACTTCTTCGACGGCAAGGTCGAGCAGCTCATGGAGCAGGTCGGCGTCTATCTCGACCGCAATGTCGGCCCGGAGATCCCGAAGGCGGAGCGCGACGCCGAGGAGGAGTAGACGTCGGCCGCCCGATTAGCCGCAGGTACGATTTTATGCTACCGAGTGCTATCGCGCGATAAGCGGAGGCGACGATGGAAACGGCCGAGAAGCTCAGCATCACCATGACGCCTGCGATGCTGCGCGCCGTGCGCGCCAGCGTTGAGGCCGGCGAATACGCCTCGACCAGCGAAGCGGTTCGCGATGCGATACGGCTCTGGCAACGAGAGCGCGACGAGCATGCGGAACGACTGTCCGCAATCCGGGAGCGGGTTCGCCATTCCGTCGAGGACGGTCGCACGCCCCTCGGCCTCGACGAGGTCAGGAGCAGGCTGGCCGCACTGCATGAAGCGACTGTGAAGGCACATGGCCTTGGGGCGGTTTGACGTCGTTTTCCGTGCCGACGCAGCCGCAGACCTGACCGAAATCTATCGCTGGATCTACGAGGCCAGCCAGGACCCCGTCACGGCAGACCGCTATCTTGGTCGCCTCGTCGCCTTCTGCGAGAAGATCGGCGGAATGGCACGCGGCGGCCGCCCACGCGACGATCTGATGCCGGGTCTGCGAACGTTTCCGTTCGAACGGCGTGCGGTGATCGCCTATCTGATCATGAACGATAGAGTCGAGATCACCAACGTCTTCTACGGCGGGCGGGACTATGAGGCCCTTTATCGCAGCCAGCCGAACGACGCAGACGAGCATAGATAGGCGGCCAAACGGCATCGCGCCGCGAGAGATTTGAATTCGCCCCCTCGCAAAAGGCCGACAATGGCCTTAGACGACGGCGCATCGTCCGCGATCGACCGACCGAGCCCGACCATGACCGCCTTCAAATCCGACCTGCTCCGCACCCTCTCCGAGCGCGGCTACGTCCACCAGATCTCCGATCCGGAGGGGCTGGACGCGGCTGCGCTGAAAGGGCCGATCAGCGCCTATATCGGGTTCGACGCGACCGCGACCTCGCTCCATGCCGGCTCGCTGATCCAGATCATGATGCTGCATTGGATGCAGGCGACCGGCCACAAGCCGATCGCGCTGATGGGCGGCGGCACCACGATGGTCGGCGACCCGTCCTTCAAGGAGGAATCGCGCAAGCTGCTGACGGTCGAGGACATCGAGCGCAACCTGCAGGGCATCAGGCGCGTCTTCGCGAAGTATCTCAACTTCGGCGACGACGTTGAGCAGTACTTGCAGCGCGATGGATTGGCGCTCATGGCGAACAATGCCGAGTGGCTGCTCGGCCTGAACTATCTCGAGTTCCTGCGCGATGTCGGCCGTCATTTCTCGGTCAACCGCATGCTCTCCTTCGACAGCGTCAAGACGCGGCTGGAGCGCGAGCAGTCGCTGTCCTTCCTCGAATTCAACTACATGATTCTGCAGGCCTACGACTTCGTCGAGCTCAACAAGCGCACCGGCTGCATCTTGCAGATGGGCGGCTCCGACCAGTGGGGCAACATCGTCAACGGCATCGATCTTGGCCACCGCATGGCCGACGTCCAGCTCTACGCGCTGACCTCGCCTCTGCTGACGACGGCGTCCGGCGGCAAGATGGGCAAGACGGCGTCCGGCGCGGTCTGGCTGAATGCCGAGCTGATGAGCGCCTACGAGTTCTGGCAGTTCTGGCGCAACACCGAGGACGCCGATGTCGAGCGCTTCCTGAAGCTCTACACCACCATGCCGATGGGCGAGATCGCGAAGCTCGCCGCGCTCGGCGGCGCCGAGATCAACGACGCCAAGAAGGTGCTGGCGACCGAGGTCACGGCGCTGCTGCACGGCCGCGAGGCGGCAGAGGCCGCAGCCGAGACCGCGCGCAAGACCTTCGAGGAAGGCGGCACCGCGTCCGACCTGCCGAGCGTCGGTCTGCCACGCGACGAGCTGGCGGCTGGGCTCGGCGCGCTGACGGCCTTCGTCAGGGCCGGCCTCGTGCCTTCGACCGGCGAGGCCCGGCGGCAGGTCAAGGCCGGCGGCCTCCGGGTCAACGATGTCGCGCTCGCCGACGAGCGCGCCAGCCTTTCGGAGGCGGATCTCACCGCCGAGGGCGTGATCAAGCTCTCCTTCGGCCGCAAGAAGCACATCCTGCTGCGGCCGGAGTGAGCCTGCTCAGCGCGTCGGCGGCGCGTCCTGCCCCGGCTGGATCGGCCGCTTGTCCGGCGCGCCGCCGAGCGGATCGACGAAGCGGCGCAGGATGCCGGGCGCCAGCGCCGAGAGCGGGTTGATCGTCATGGTCGGCGCGCTCGCCGCCCCCGAGATCCGGAAGTTCACCGCGAACAGCCCGCCATACTGGCTGCCGCCGCCGAGCAGCGCGCCGACCACGGGAACCTGCGCGAAGGCGTTGTTGAAGGCGTAGCCCGGCACGAAGGTGCCGCCGATATCGACGCGGTCGCGGCCGTAGTCGACGTTGCCCTGCAGGGTGAAGCCGACCTGCTGGCCCCAGATCACCATGTCGGAGACGTCGAGCCGGCTGGCCGAGCGCGTGAACTGCGCCCTCAGCTTGGTGAAGGCGACCTCGCTGACGTCGATCCTCGGCAGGATGGCAGGCGCGCTGCCGGCCCGGTCTCCGGCCGGCGCGCCGCCCTCCTGCTCGCCCGCGACCCGGCGCAGGGCCGGCTCGTCGCGCACCACGAAGTTGCGGAACAGCAATTCGCCGCTCTGGCGCGTCTCGCCCGGTCCCAGATCGAGATCGAGCTCGCCGCCATGGGCCCGGCGATAGATGTCGACGAAGCGCAGCAGCGCCCCGCCATTGCCGGTGCGGACGGTGAGCGGGCTTTGCGCGTCGCCGACGCGGCCCTGTCGCGCCGTCACCTCGGCCCGTCCGAGCGCGCCCTGGAAGGTGAGCGAGCGCAGGTCGCCGCCGCGGCGCGAGAACTTCAGCACGCCGTTGGTGATCTGCTCGCTGTTGAAGCCGGTCAGGATCGGCACTGCCAGATCGACATCGAGATCGCCGCCCTTGGCCGCGTTCTTGTCGCCGCGCGCCGCCGGCCCCGAGGCCGTCTGCAAGTCGCGTATGAACGGGCGCGTGTCGGCGACGGCGCCCCGGATGACGAGCTTCGTGACGTTGCCCTCGCGCTTGGCCTGCACCGTCAGATTGTCGCCCGGCGAGAGCCTGAACTGCGTCAGGGACGCGCTGTCGAACGCGTTCTGCCTGTTGAGTTCGATCTTGCCGCGGATCAGCGCCGGGGGCGCATCGAGCACGAAATCGTCGAGATCGGGCCCGTCCGGATCGACCACGTAGTTGAAGCTCGCCCGGCCGGGCTTGCCGGCGGCCTTGGCGAGGCCCGGGATCGCGCCCTCGATCGCGGCCTTCGACAGGTCGAGCTCGACGCGCGGCGGCGTATCGGCGCTGCGGCCGAGCTGTTTGACGATCCTGGCCTGAACCGGGCCGGTGATGCCGGCCTCGGGCCCGAGCCCGCGCTTCTGCCGGGCGGCGTTGTCGAGCGTCAGCGAGATCGTCGCCTCGCCCTGCCCGCGCGGATTCTGACGCAGCTCGACCTGGCCCCTGTCGCCGCCGATCCGCGCCTCGCCCCGCGCCAGCAGGCCGGTGCGGTCGAAGGAGACGGTCAGGTTGCCGCCCTCCAGCTTCTCCGTCCCGAGCAGGGTGTCGGAAGCGATGCCCGACAGCGCGCCATTGGTCTGGACCACGACCTCGCCGGGCTTGGGATCGTCGACCATCGGCAGCGTCACGACGCTGCGCAGGTCGACGGTTCCGCGCAGAGAGGCCGGATCGGCAGGGCCCGGCGAGAACTCCTTCATCGCCGGAAAGGCGAACAGCGCCGCCAGCGCCTCCATCTGCCCGGTGGACCGGAAGGCGATGCGGGCAGGCGCGCGCTCCATCCAGGTCTCGACCATGCCGAAGCTGCCTTCGCTGAGCGCGAGCTGACGCCCGCCGCCGAGATCGGCCGTCGCCTTCGCGATCGCGAGCTGGACGGTGCGGCCCGTCGCCTTGCCGGACACGGTCGCGTCGATCAGCGGCGGCAGTCCCGGCCCCGGCTCGAAACGGACCTGGGTCGCGTCGACCGCGACGGCGAGCGCGCCGTCCGGCATGCCGGCTCCGGCGACCATCTTGGCATGCCCCTCGGCCGACAGGTCGAGATCGACCTGCACCGAGGCGATCCTGCCCGAGATCAGCTGTCGCGACAGCGCGGCGTGGAGCTGGGGCGAGGTCCAGCGCGGCCAGATCGCGAGCGCGGCGCGCGCCTCGGTCTGGGTCGCCTTGATCGAGAGCCGCTGGGTCGGCGAGTCGCCGATCTTCTGAACATAGCCGGTTGCGTCGACGCTGGCCGTCGGCCCCCTCGCCGAGAAGGCATCGATTTGGAGCTCGCCGGAGCGCGGATCGATCAGCAGGTTCGACTTGACGTTGTCGAGCTGCACCGGCGGCTCGCCGTCCTGGCCCGCGAGCTTGCCCGCCATGTCGAGGCGCAGCCGCCAGGCGCCGTTCTCCTCGCGCAGCACGCCCGTCCCCTGCATCTGCGTCGCCCCGGCCCGCAGCGCGCCGCTGCGCAGATTCAGCACGTTCAGGCTCTCGCCGCTCTCGATCTCGATCGCGCCGGAATCGACCCTGACCGGATCGATCGGGCTGCCCGGAAAGCGAATCGTGCCGGGCAGGGCCTCGAACCGGGCCGACAGAGCCCGTGTCCCGTCCGGCTTCTGCGTCAGCGAAGCCTTGCCCTTGATCGGCAGCCCCTCGATCTCGACCGCGCTCGCGCCCATCGCCAGCGACATCACCTCGGCCGGCTCGAAGCGCAGTAATTCGAGATCGGCGCGACGCGTTCCGTCCGCATCGGTCGAGAGATCGACGGCGACGTCCTTCCAGCGCGTCCCGGTGCGGCCTTTCAGGGTCAGGCGGGTGCGCCCGGCCTCCGCCCGCGCCAGGCGGATGTCGACGTCCTCGAAGCCGGCTTTCTGCCGCCCCTGCGGATCGACCAGCACGAGCCGCGCGCCGTGGATGCCGACGGTCTCCAGCGCGCCGAGCAGCCCGTCGTTCTGGGCGAGCGTCGAGACCGCGCCCATGATGCCGGCGACCGCGTCCCAATGGCCGGTATCGGGCAAGGTCACCGGGGCCGGCGTCTCGGCGGCGCCCGCATCCGCGCTCATCACCAGCGCGCCGTCCTGGTTGACGCCGAGCCGGATGTTGACGCCGCGCAGATCGACCGAGACCAGTCTGATGTCGCCGCGCAGCAGCGCCAGCGGCTCGTAGCCCAGAACCGCCTCGGGCGCGCGGAAGCTCGCGCCGCTCTTGTGGCGGAACGAGACCTGGCGGACCCTGAGCTGCGAGCGCCCGTCGATCCGCCCGAGCTCGGCCGAGCCCACCTCGACGTCCCAGTCGCGCCCGAGCCGCTCCTCGATCGCATCCGCGATCCGGCCCTCGAGGCCCGACAGCGGGATCAGCCCGGTCGCCAGCAGCGTCGCGGCCGCGCCGGCGAGCGTCACCGCCGCCACCACGATGGCGACGACGACCGTCACCAGACCGGCCTTGGCGCGCTGCTTCACGACCTCTGCGACGCAGGCCTCCTCGGCCTGCGCGTCGCTCGGGGTCTGGTGCGGTCTGGCGTCCTGCAAGATGGCTTTCCCGAGTGGGCGCTCGCCGCGCCCTTGGCGATCTGTCTACGGGCGACGCCGTCGTCGCCGCGTCAGGCCGGACGGCTTCCTGATTCGACCAGGCCGGCCGATTCGGCAATCGACCGGAGGAACGTGCGATGACGCAGCCGGGCCGGACGCAGGGCGCGGAACCGGAACGAGGCGGACCCTGGCGAGCCTGACCGAAACCGGGGCTGGTCGCGACGCGCCCGCGCGCCATATCGTTGCAATCCCGGCCGGCGGCTCCATGCCGCCGGAAAACGACGAAAGGAAGGCGCATCATGGCTTTGCAGGCAGGCGACACGGCCCCCGGCTTCACACTCCCGCGAGATGGCGGGCAGACCTTGTCGCTGGCCGGGCTCAAGGGGCGCAAGGTCGTGCTCTACGCCTATCCCAAGGACGACACGCCGGGCTGCACGCAGGAAGCGATCGCCTTCAACCGCCTACGCGAGCAGTTCGCCGCGGCGAACACCGAGATCGTCGGCATCTCGCCCGACCCGGTGAAGAGCCACGACAAGTTCCTCAAGAAGCACGGCCTCGATTTCGCGCTCGCCGCCGACGAGACGCAAGACACGCTGAAGGCCTACGGCATCTGGGTCGAGAAGAGCATGTATGGCCGCGCCTATATGGGCGTCGAGCGCACCACCTTCTTGATCGACAGGGACGGCAGGATCGCCCGCATCTGGCCGAAGGTGAAGGTCGCCGGCCATGCCGAGGAGGTCCTGGCGGCGGCGCAGGCGCTCTGACCCGCGGCCTGATTGATTCCGTCCGGAAACACTGCCTCATCCCGGACAAGCCGCGAAGCGGCGCAGCTCCGGGATCCGTCACGGCGCCGTCGTGCTCGATGATGGATCCCGGGACGGCCAGCGGCCGCCCAGGATGACGAAGTGTTTTCACGCGACATCATCAAGCGCTCCAACTGGCATTCAAGCCGGCCTTTGAGCCCGGCATTTGCGAAAGGTTAACCCTAACGGTGTCTGATAGCGGGATCGGCAGCGTCACATCCGGTCCCGCGTATGACTCAGATCGCCTCCTCAGGCCCCGCCCTTCCCGTCACGGGCCTCGCCACCCATTCCTGCTACACGGTCCGCCGCTCGACCATGGTGGCGGGCCTCGCTTGGCTCGCCTTTACGACCGCCTGCGCCGGCGCGGCCGGCTGGTACATCCTCAGCAAGGACGACCTCGCCGCCAAGCTGATCGCCCGCGAGACCGCCCGCCAATACGCCTATGAGGACAGGATCGCGGCGCTGCGCGCCGATATCGACCGTCTCGCCAGCCGCGCCCTGCTCGATCAGGACGGCGTCGAGGCCCGCGTCGACGAACTCGCCACCCGGCAGGCCGAACTCGAATCGCGCCAGGCGCTCGTCACCGCGCTCGCCGATACGCTCCAGACCGGCGGCATCGCGCCTGCCCCGAAGACAATGCTGCGCGCCCGCCCGATCAAGCCGGAAGAGCCGATCCGCGCCTCCGGGGTCACCAGCTTCGCGCCGATCGTGCCGGGCAAGCCGATGCCGGCGCCCGATTCGCCGCCGCTGCGCGGCGCCGATGTCGGCAAGACCGCGCCCTGGCAGTCCGGCGAAGCGACGCCGGAACCTCCGGCCAAACGGGTCGTGGCGGCGCTCTCGCGTCTCGACGGCGCGCTGGCCGAAACCGCCGACGCCCAGCTCGCGGCATTGCGCGACATCGATTCGAGCCTCGCCGAATCGCAGCGCAAGCTGCGCGGCGCGCTCTCCGAGATCGGGATCGACACCGACAGGATGAGCGCCGGCCCCGTCGCGGCCGGCGGCACCGGCGGCCCGTTCGTGCCCTTCAGGATCGATCCTGCCGCGGGACCGTTCGAGGCCAGCCTGAATGCGCTCCAGCCGCGCATCGCCGCGGTCTTCCGCCTGCGCGGGCTGACCGAGACCCTGCCGCTGCGCCGCCCGATGGATCGCGAAATGGAGTTCACCTCCAGCTACGGCTACCGCGTCGACCCGTTCACGCGCAGCCCGGCCATGCATACCGGCGCCGATTTCCGCGCCGAGCAGGGCACGCCGATCCGCGCGCCGGGGCCAGGCAAGATCGTCACGGCCGAATATTCCGGCGGCTACGGCAACCTGGTCGAGATCGAGCATGGCAACGGCATCACCAGCCGCTTTGCTCACATGTCGGCCATAACGGTCTCCGCCGGGCAAAGCGTCGCCGCCGGCACGGTGGTCGGCCGCGTCGGCTCGACCGGCCGCTCGACCGGCCCGCATCTGCACTACGAGACCCGGATCGACGACGAGCCGATGGATCCGACGCGATTCATGAAAGCCGGCGCGAGGCTGGCGGGGAAGAGCTGACGTCCGACGCTTTTCCGTCATTGCGAGCGTAGCGAAGCAATGCAGCGTCCCGCACAGAACTCCGGATTGCTTCGCCGCGCTCGCAATGACGAGAGTGGTCCCGTCTGCGGCATGAAGCTGCCTTAATCGATATCCTCGACCTCGACTTCCGTTCCGTAGACGCGTTGCGCCAGCGACGCCTCCATGAACGGGTCGAGCGCGCCGTCCAGCACCTCCGACGGCGCCGTCGAGCTGACGCCGGTGCGCAGGTCCTTCACCAGCTGGTAGGGCTGCAGCACATAGGAGCGGATCTGGTGGCCCCAGCCGATATCGGTCTTCGAGGCCTGCTCGGCGTTCGCCTTGTCCTCGCGCTTCTTCAGCTCGACCTCGTAGAGCCTTGCGCGCAGCATGTCCCAGGCCTTGGCCTTGTTCTTGTGCTGCGAGCGCTCCTGCTGGCAGGAGACCGCGATGCCTGAGGGGATATGGGTGATGCGCACGGCCGAATCGGTCGTGTTGATGTGCTGCCCGCCCGCGCCCTGCGCGCGATAGGTGTCGATCCGGCAGTCGGATTCGTTCACCTCGATGACGATGCGGTCGTCCACGACCGGGTAGACCCAGACCGAGGCGAAGGAGGTCTGGCGCCTGGCGTTGGAGTCGAAGGGCGAGATGCGCACCAGACGGTGCACGCCGCTCTCGGTCTTGAGCCAGCCATAGGCGTTGTGGCCCTTGAACTGCAGCGTCGCCGACTTGATGCCGGCGGTGTCGCCGTCCTGGTATTCGAGCGTCTCGACCTTGAGCTTGCGTCGCTCGCCCCAGCGCCGGTACATCCGCAGCAGCATCTCGGCCCAGTCCTGGGATTCGGTGCCGCCCGCGCCGGGATGGATCTCGAGATAGGTGTCGAGCATGTCGGCTTCGCCCGACAGCAGCGTCTCGACCTGCATCCGCGCGGCCTCGACCTCGACGGCCTTGATGCCGGCCTCGCCCTCGGCGATCGAGGCGGCGTCGCCCTCCATCTCGCCGAGTTCGATGAAGGTCAGCGCGTCGTCAAGATCGCGTTCGAGCTTGCCGATGCCCTCGATCTGCGTCTCCAGCCCGGTTCGCTCGCGCATCAGCTTCTGCGCGGCCTCGGCGTCGTTCCAGAAGTCGGGGCCTTCCGAGAGGGCGTTCAGTTCGGCGAGGCGGCGCTGGGCTTGATCCCAGTCAAAGATGCCTCCTCAGCAGTCCGATCGACTGCCTGGCGTTGTCGAGCTGGGTCTGGATTTCTGGACGCATGATTCGGCCGGGACTTTCGGTGAGCTTGGCGATGATGGGAGATAGGGGCGAACGTCGCGGCTGTAAACGCCGGATGCTCTTCCCGTCGCGCTCGAGCTTGTGGCGAGCATCCCCGTCTTGCGGCGTCCATGCGGGGTGCGACCCGGGAAAGGCGCGGGTGGCCGGGACAGGCCCGACCATGACGCATGGCGCGGTCAATACAACCCGCCCGTCCCCGAGCCCACGGCCCGCCCGCCGCCGGGCGAAACGCTGATCGGGGCGGTGCCGTCGCCGGCCGCGCCGATGATCGAGTAGCTGTCGGGCGGGGCGGTGCCGGGCTTGAAGGCCTCCAGGATGCCGCCCTCGCCGCTCGAGCGCATGCCGGTCTTCGGGTCGACGCGGATCAGCTTGATGCCGGCGGGCACGCGGAACGGCGTCGCCGGCTTGTCCTTCAGCGCGCCCATCATGAAGTCGCGGAAGATCGGCGCGGCGTACTGGCCGGCGGTCGCCGAGGTGCCGAGCGATTTCGGCGTGTCGAAGCCCATATAGACGCCGACGGCGAGATCGGGCGAGAAGCCGACGAACCAGACGTCCTTGGCGTCGTTGGTCGTGCCGGTCTTGCCGGCGAGCGGCTTGCCGACGCTCTTGACCACGGTCGCCGTGCCGGCCTGGACGACGCCCTCCATGATCGAGACCATCTGGTAGGCCGTCAGCGGGTCGATCACCTGGTCGCGGTTGTCGACCAGGCGCGGCTCGCGCTGGTTGTTCCACTTCTCGGCTTCGCAGCCCTCGCAGACGCGCTGGTCGTGCCGGAAGATCGTCGCGCCCCAGCGGTCCTGGATACGGTCGATCAGCGTCGGCCGGATGCGCTTGCCGCCATTGACCAGCATGGCGTAGCCGGCGGTCATCCGCATCACGGTGGTCTCGCCCGCGCCCAGCGACATGGAGAGCACGGGCAGCATGTCGTCATAGATGCCGAAGCGGCGCGCATACTCCGCGATCAGCGGCATGCCGACATCCTTGGCGAGCCTGACCGTCATCAGGTTCTTCGAGAACTGGATGCCGTAGCGCAGCGTGCGCGGGCCGGTGAACTTGCCGTCGTAGTTGCTCGGCGACCAGACGCCGAGACCGCCGCCCTGATCGACCTCGATCGGCGCGTCGAGGATGATCGAGGACGGCGTGTAGCCGTTGTCGAGCGCGGTCGCGTAGACGAAGGGCTTGAAGGACGAGCCCGGCTGGCGCAGCGCCTGCGTCGCGCGGTTGAACACCGACTGGTCGTAGCTGAAGCCGCCGACCATGGCGAGCACGCGGCCGGAGAACGGGTCCATCACGGTGATCGCGCCGTTGACCTCCGGAAGCTGGCGCAGGCGAACCTGGCCGGGACGCGCGTCGATCGGCTCGACATAGACGACGTCGCCCGGCGAGACGGCCTGCGCGACGCGGGCGCGCCGCGTCCACTTGATGCCCTCGGCGCCGAGCGTCACGGTCTCGCGGTCGCCCTTGAGCTGGCCGGACGTCTCGCGCAGCGGATGCAGCCCGAGCCGCGCGACGTCGTTGGCGACGTCGAGCACGACAGCGAGCCGCCATGGCGACACGTCGCCCAGCACCGGCAGCTCGCCGATCGCCAGGCCCCAGTCGCGGGCCGAGAGATCGAGCTTCTGGATCGCGCCGCGCCAGCCGCGCGCCTCGTCGAAGCGCACGAGCCCGTCGACCAGCGCCTTGCGCGCCATCAGCTGCATCTTGGGATCGACGGTGGCGCGCACCGAGAGGCCGCCCTCGAGCAGCTTCTTCTCGCCATAGCGGTCCTGCAATTCGCGCCGGATTTCCTCGGCGAAGTAGCCGGCCGCGAAATTGTTCGGCGAGACCGTGCGGGGATTGACGCCCAGCGGCTGGTTCTTGGCTACGTCGCCCGCGGCGCGCGCGACGTAGCCGTTCTCGACCATGCGATCGATCACGTAGTTGCGGCGCTCGATCGCGCGCTCGCGGTTGCGGAAGGGGTGCAGGTCGCTCGGGGCCTTGGGCAGGGCGGCGAGATAGGCCGCCTCCTGCAGGTTCAGCTCATGCACCGACTTGCCGAAGTAGTTAAGCGCGGCGGCGGCGATGCCGTAGCTGCCCTGCCCCGGCGCCGGCGAGCCGAGATAGATCTCGTTGAGATAGAGCTCGAGGATCTTGTCCTTCGAGTAGGTCGCCTCGATCCGCAGCGCGACCAGCGCCTCGCGGATCTTGCGTTCGATGTTCTGGTCCGATCCGACGAGGAAGTTCTTGGCGACCTGCTGGGTGATGGTCGAGGCGCCCTGCGGACGCCGGCCGGCGGCGCGGTTGCGGAAATTGGTGATCGCGGCGCGCACCAGACCCTCGGGATCGACGCCGACATGCTTGTAGAAATTCTTGTCCTCGGCCGAGAGCACGGCCTCGACCACCAGCTTGGGAATCGCCTGGATCGGCAGATAGAGCCTGCGCTCGCGGGCGAACTCCGCGATCAGCGAGCCGTCGCCGGCATGGACGCGCGTCATGACCGGCGGCTCGTAGTTCCTCAACTGCGCGGAATCGGGCAGATCCTTGGAGAAACGCCAGAGGAAGCCGGCCGCGGCCACGGCCCCGATGACGAACACGATCGCGCCGGCGGCGAACAACCATCCGAAGATTCGCAGGATAAACCGCATCGCAGGCTGGCCCTAGATTTCAGTCTTGCGGCGCGCCTGTCCCAGCGTGCGCCGAACCACGTCTATAACACGGCGGAGATGGCGGAACCGTGGCCTTGCGACCACAATCCGCGCCGACGGGCCGTCATTCCCTCGGCCGGTTCGCGACGGCGGCGGCCGCCGCCGCCTTGCCGGCCGGCGCGCGCTCGCGCTCGAAATAACCGTCGATCGCCGCCTCGACGGCCGTGACCGCCCGCATCCGCCAGCTCTCGGAGTTGAGCAGCTCGGCGTCCTTCGGGCTCGACATGTAGCCGAGCTCGATCAGCACGGAGGGCACGTCCGGCGCGCCCAGCACGCGGAAGCCGGCCGAGCGCAGCGGCACCTTGTGCATCTTCACCGAACCGTTGAGCCGCTCGACCAGATTGCGCGCGAAGACCGAGGAGAAGGTCCGCGTCTCGCGCCTGGCGAGGTCCATCAGGATGCCGGCGACGTCCTGCACGCCCTCGTCGGTCTCCAGCCCCGCCACCGCGTCGGCCTGGTTCTCCTTGGCGGCGAGCCTCGCCGCATCGGCGTCGGTCGCGCGCTCGGAGCCGGTATAGACGGTCGCGCCGCGAACCTCCTGCGCCTGCGTCAGCGAATCGGCGTGGATCGAGATGAACAGGTCGGCCCCGGCGGCGCGCGCGATCCGGACGCGCTCCCGCAGCGGCACGAAGCGGTCGTCGTCGCGGGTCGCGCGCAGGACATAGCGCCCGCTCGCCTCCAGCCGCTGCCTCAGCGCCAGGGCGAAGGCGAGCACCACGGATTTCTCCGAAATCGAGGCGACGGCGGCGCCGGGATCGATGCCGCCATGGCCGGGATCGATCACGACGACCTGCCGGGTTTCGCCCGGCGGCTTGCCGCTCTCGGGCAATGCCGGAGCCGACGCCTCGCGCGTCTTCGCGGCCGATTCGGCCGCGGCGGCCTGGAACTCGGCGCGGCTGGCGCGCTTCAGCTCGACGATGAGTTCGCCGAAGCCGCCGCGCACGTCGCGGACCTCGGCCCTGGTCACCACCGCCGGCTGCGCCAGGTCGAGGATGATTCGGGCCTTGTCGGCGGTGAACATGCCGAAGCGGAAGGCGCCGACGAAGCCGGCGCCGCGGCGGCCCTGCCCCGGCTGCATCTGGAAGTTCACCGAAGGCAGGTCGATGATGGCGCGATCCGGCCCCGCGATCACGCCGGCCGTCACCGCGACCGGCCGCGACAGCGCCAGCGTCAGGCGCACGATCTCGCCGGCCTGCTCGATCTTCGCGTCGGTCGCGACGGGAAATTCGCTCTGCGGCCCGTTGGCGAACGCCGCCGGCGGCGCCGCGACTCCGGCGGCGAGCAGCGCCGCCACGCCGAGCGCGACCCGGCGGAGCCGTCCCGATCGGCTCGGATCGCAAGGCCGGGGCTCGGCGGCGCGGTGGGGGCTGAGACGAGAGATCAGCGGCGTTGTCCCATGGAAAATCGGGAATGCTTAACCATAGCGGCGCGAAACCCTAACAGGCGGTTACCATGGCCGCCCCACCCCGAAAACCGCCGCGACGCCGCGCCATTGCATTGCCGGCGCGATGTGACTTGCAAAACACGCCCTCCTGTCTGTAATGGGTATTGGTTGCCTGGCGAGGCGGCCCATGGTGCGCATCCGGATCCGAGGATCCGTCGGCGTCCGGGGCCAAGCCCAAGGCGACCGGCCCATTCCGGGTTCGGCCGCCGCAAGTCAACCGCAAACGGATCGTCCGCAGACGGCCGGAGCCGGGGGCGCCTGTTTTCAGGCGCACGGCCACGTCTCGCGAGCGTGCAATCGCGGCGTGCCCTGCTGTTCAAGGCGGGACGCGCCGCAGGTCGGGACATATGTCGGGGCATACGACGCCGCTTTCCACAAACGTCGATCGTCTAGACCTGCGGGACCGCGCCGGGCTCTTGCCCCGCGTGGATTTCCCGAGCCGCCATCCTGTCCCGTCCCCTTCGACCCTCCCGCAACATGCCGGCGCGAGCCGGCCTTCGCGCGGCGCCCCTGCCCGCGGCAGCGGATTTTCGTCCGCGGCCCGGCGGGTGTCGGCCGTCGCGCCCATGGACACCTCATATGGCCAACAAGATGCTCATCGACGCCACCCACCCGGAGGAGACCCGGGTCGTGGTGGTTCGCGGATCCCGCGTCGAGGAATTTGATTTCGAATCCGCCAGCAGGAAGCCCCTGCGCGGCAACATCTACCTGGCGAAGGTGACGCGCGTGGAGCCCTCGCTCCAGGCCGCCTTCGTCGAATATGGCGGCAACCGCCACGGCTTCCTGGCCTTCTCCGAAATCCACCCGGACTACTACCAGATCCCGATGGCCGACCGGCAGGCGCTGCTGGCCGATGAGGCCCGCGCCGACCGCGAGGAGGAGCAGGGCGAGGAGAAGCGCGAGAAGCGCGGCCGCCGCGACCGGGGCCGCCGCGGCGACCGCGACGGCCGCGCCAGGAAGGCCTCGAACGACGAGACGGTGAGCGCCGAGGTCGAGACCTCCGAAAGCGGCGCCGACAGCCAGACCGACGACCACGTCCAGACCGACGGCCAAATCCAGACCGACGGCCAAATCCAGACCGACGGCAAGGAAGCCGCCATGGTCAGCGAGGGCGCGCCCGCCAATGGCGACGAGTTCGCGCCGTCGGTGACCGAATCCGCCAGCGAGGACGCGGTCGGGAACGCGGCGCCGTTGACCTTCGAGACAAAGAGCGTCGCGGCCGCCGGGGCGGCGGAAGACGGCGCCGAAGGCGAAGAGGCCCGCAAGCGCTCCGACGAGGACGAGGACGGCCAGGAGGACGGCGAAGACCAGTCCGACGACGCCCGGGACGAGCCCGAGCAGCTCGGCGGCGGCGACGCGCTCGACGACATCCAGGAGCGCCCGCAGCGCCATTCGCGCCGCCAGTACAAGATCCAGGAGGTGATCAAGCGCCGCCAGATCATCCTGGTCCAGGTCGTCAAGGAGGAGCGCGGCAACAAGGGCGCGGCGCTGACCACCTATCTCTCGCTCGCCGGACGCTATTCCGTGCTGATGCCGAACACCGGCAAGGGCGGCGGCATCTCGCGCAAGATCACCAACGCCGAGGACCGCAAGCGCCTCAAGGAAGTCGCCTCCGAGCTCGAGGTGCCGGACGGGATGGGCATCATCCTGCGCACGGCCGGCGCGTCGCGCACCAAGCCCGAGATCAGGCGCGACTACGAATACCTGATGCGGATGTGGGAGAGCGTGCGCGAGCTGACGCTGGCCTCGGTCGCCCCGGCGCTGGTCTATGAGGAGGGCAACCTCGTCAAGCGCTCGATCCGCGACCTCTACAACAAGGACATCGACGAGGTCCATGTCGCCGGCGACGAGGCCTACCGCGAGGCCAAGGACTTCATGCGCATGCTCATGCCGAGCCAGGCCAAGAGCGTGAAGGCCTATCGCGAGCAGACGCCGCTCTTCGCCGGTTTCGGCGTCGAGAGCCAGCTCGACGCGATGTTCTCCAACACGGTCACGCTGAAATCCGGCGGCTACATCGTCATCAACCAGACCGAGGCGCTGGTCGCGATCGACATCAACTCCGGGCGCTCGACCCGCGAGCACAACATCGAGGACACCGCCCTCAAGACCAACCTCGAGGCGGCGGATGAGATTTCCCGCCAGCTCCGCCTGCGCGACCTCGCCGGCCTCATCGTGATCGATTTCATCGACATGGAGGAGAACCGCAACAACCGCGCCGTCGAGAAGAAGCTGAAGGACTGCCTCAAGGACGACCGGGCCCGCATCCAGGTCGGTCGGATCTCGGCCTTCGGCCTGCTGGAGATGTCGCGCCAGCGCATCCGCACCGGCGTGCTGGAGAGCTCGTCCGTGCCCTGCCCGCATTGCGCCGGCGCCGGCATGATGCGCTCGGCCGCGTCCGTCTCGCTGCAGATCCTGCGCGCGCTCGAGGAGAACCTGATCAAGAGCGCCTCGCACAACCTCACCGTCCGGACGAGGCCCGAGGTCGCGCTCTATGTGCTCAACCAGAAGCGCGCCCACCTGACCGATCTGGAAACCCGCTTCGGCATCGCGATCGGCGTCGCTGTCGACGCGACCCTGCTCGGCACGCGCTATTTCGAGGTCGAGCGCGGCGAGTTCGTCGGCAATGAGGGCCGGATCATCCCGACCGCCTTCAAGGCCGAGGCCGTTCCCGCCGATCTCGACGACGAGGCGCTCGACGCCGCCGCCGAGGCCGAGGCGCTCGGAGCCGAGGACGAAAGCGCGGAGCCCGCGATCGGCGGAGCCCGCTCCGAGCGCCCCAGTGACGGCGAAGCCCGTGGCGAAGGCGGCCGCAAGCGCCGGCGTCGCCGGCGTCGGCGGCGTGGCGGCGAGCGCGACGCCGATGGCGTGCGTCTCGACGGCGGCGCGGACGCCGACGGGGACGATGATGGCGAGGGCGACGAGGACGGCGACGACAACGCCGCGGAGGCCAGCGAGACGGCTGCCGCCGCTCCGGTCGCGCAAGCGCCGGCCGCGACGGACGCCGCCGAGGCGGACGCCGGGGAAAACGCCAAGCCGCGCCGCGGCCGTCGCGGCGGACGCGGCAAGTCGAGGGTCGACGCGGCCGAGGCGGAAGCCCCGGCGGACGCGCCGCTGGACGCCGAGACCGTCGAGCCGGCGGCCGGGCCGGTCGCGGAGGCGGTTCCCGCCCAGGCCGAGAAGCCCAAGCGCCGCTCGCGCGCCAGGAAGGCGGTCGCGATCGCCGAGGACGGCGTCGCGGCGGCGCCGGACGCCCCGCCCGCCCCGGCCGCGGCTCCCGCGTCGAACCCGGAGCCCGACCCCGTGCCGGCCCCGCTCGATCTCGAATCGCCGGCCAAGGTCAGGCCCCCGGTCGAGGAGCCGGTCGCGGTCGTCCTGACCCCGCCCGACCCCGACCGCCCCAAGCGTGGCGGCTGGTGGAACAAGCTGGCCGGACGGGGCTGAAACGATCGGGCCGCCGCGAGAGATCGCGGCGGCCTTTTTCATGACCTGAGGTGCCTGAGGTACCTGCGATGCCGCCGCCCCGCGACCGCGAACGACAGGTTCTGATCGCGCTCGGTGCAGCCGCGGGCTGCTCGGCCTCGCCTGGCTCGGCTGACAGGCGCTCGGCGGCCTGGGCATGGCGCTGCTCGGGCTGCTGGTCTTGTTCGTTGCTGTCAGGGTCGAGCTCGAACGCGATAGCCCGGTCAGCACGCATTCGACGCCGGAATCCTATGCAAGCCATTTCCGCACCGAAGCCGGGCATGAACCCGCCGATCCCGCCAGTCTCCGGGCTGAGACGGCAATATCCGTTTCGACGGCGCGGCTCTTCGTTATCGCGGGAGCGTTGCTCACGATGAGCGGGTTCGGGCTCCTATTTCTCGGTCAAGGTTCCGGAGACGGCTCGATACTGACCTCGAACTGGGTCGCTCTATCTGCCTTGTCGTTTTTGCACGGCAAGCCTTGGTGGGTGGCTCGCCCGTCACCGCCCCCTCATCCAGCCACCGAGCCGCGCCACCGCCTCCGCGCATTCGGCGAGCGAACCGGCGAAGGACAGCCTGACCGTGCGCGCCCCTCGACCCTCGTC
This sequence comes from Allobosea sp. GW821-FHT12C12, assembly GCF_058807355.1. NCBI lineage: Bacteria > Pseudomonadati > Pseudomonadota > Alphaproteobacteria > Hyphomicrobiales > Alloboseaceae > Allobosea > Allobosea sp. GW821-FHT12C12. The sequence goes on along the minus strand of NZ_JBXAQP010000018.1, from coordinate 59,530 downwards.
GAAATCCAGCCCCGGCGTGATCGCGACATGACTCCGTTCGAGAACATCACGGCAGAACTGCATGGAATCGTTGGAATACCGCCCGATGTCGCAATAGATGTAGAATGCCCCGTCGACGGGCAGGAAGTCGCCGAGGCCGATCCCGGGCAGCGCCTCGAGCAGGAAGGCGCGGTTCTGCGCATAGCCGGCCTTGATCGCCTCGCATTCGGCGGTCGCCTCGAACGCCGCCTCGCCCGCGACCTGGCTCAGATAGGGCACCGAGATCGACAGGTTCTGCTGCAGCCGCTCGACCGTGCGGACCATGCGTTCCGGCACCACGAGCCAGCCGACGCGCCAGCCGGTCATGCAATAATATTTCGAGAACGAGTTGACGACGATCGCGTCGGGATCGGCTTCGAGCGCCGTCGTCGCCGGCTGCTCGTAGGTCAGCCCGTGATAGATCTCGTCGGAGATGTACCAGAGTCCGAGCCGCCGGCATTGCGCCGCCGCCGCCGCGATCGCGTCGGGCGCCATCACCACGCCGGTCGGGTTGGCCGGGCTCATCGTCAGCACCCCGGCCAGCGGTTTTTCCGCATGCGCCCTGGCGATCAGCTCCGGCGTCAGCGCGAACCGCGTCTCGGGGCCGACCTCGATCGCGACCGGCTCCAGCCCGAGCGCGATCAGGATGTTGCGATAGGCCGGATAGCCCGGCGCGGTGATGGCGACGCGCGCGCCCGGCTGGAAGCAGGCCAGGAACGCCAGGATGAAGCCGCCGGACGAGCCGGTCGTCACCACGACGCGGCTCGGCCCCACGGCGACGCCATAGGCCTCGTGGTAATGTCTCGCGATACGCTCGCGCAGCGAATCCTTGCCCAGCGCCTGGGTGTAGCCGATCCGGCCATGCTCCAGCGCGCGGTGCGCGGCCGCCCGGATCGAGGCCGGCGTCGGGGCGGAGGGCTGCCCGACCTCCATGTGGATCACCGAGCTCCCGGTGCGCTCGATCGCGGCCGCCTGGTTCATCACATCCATGACGATGAAGGGCGAAACGGCCTGCGCGCGGGCGGCGGGCAGCGGCTGGACGGCCGCAGGAGCGACGGGCTTTGTCATGCCGCCGGACCTAGCCCGGCGGCGCCATGACGGCAACCGCTGGCACAGCTGTGAATTGACGTGACGGGCGCAACAGCCGAGAAGCGGTGATATCGAGACCATTGCCGCGCCGCGGCGGCTCCGAAAGGACGACGACATGACTTTTGCGATTCTGCCGCGCCTGGGGCGCGGCTTCGGCCTTCCCGGCTTGATGCTGGCGCTCGGGCTCTCGCTGGCGACCGCGCCCGTCACGGCCCAGTCGCTGACGCCCGATCAGCGCAAGGCCGTGACCGAGCTGATCCGCGAGACCATCCTGAAGAACCCCGAGATCGTCCAGGAGGCCCTGGTCGAGCTGGAGCGCCGCAACTCGGTCGCGCAGGCCGAGGCGCAGCGCTCGGCCGTCGCCTCCGAGAAGGCCCGCCTGGTCGACCCCGCCACCTCGGTGATCCTCGGCAACCCGCAGGGCGACGTCACCCTCGTCGAGTTCCTGGATTACAATTGCGGCTTCTGCAAAAAGGCGGTGGAAGACGTCCGGACCCTGGCCAAGGACGATCCCAAACTGAGGATCGTGATCAAGGACTTTCCGATCCTCGGACCCGATTCGGTCGAGGCGAGCCGCGTCGCGCTCGCCGTGAAGAACCAGATCCAGGGCCAGAAATATTTCGACTTCCACGTCAGGCTGATGGCCGCCAAAGGCCGGGTCAACGCCGCCAAGGCGCTCGATGTCGCCAAGGAATTCGGCGTCGATGTCGAGCGGGCGAAGAAGGAGATGGACGGCCCGGCCGTGAAAGCCGCGATCGAGGACACGGTCGCCCTCGGCGACCGTCTGGGCCTCACCGGAACGCCGGCCTTCATCGTCGGCGACGAGGTCGTTTTCGGCGCCGTCGGCGCAGGCCCGCTCAAGGCCAAGATCGACGCCATCCGCAAATGCGGCAAGACCGACTGCGGCGGGTGAGGCGTCGACCTGGGCCTGAAGGTTCGCTCTGCATTTTTTCAGCCCTCATCCTGAGGATCCCGAGACGCGCCCCGCGGGATGAGGGCCGAGGGTCGAATCCATGACCCGCCGACGGCGCGAAAGGCTTCCCCTCGCCCGCCGCAGCGTCTATGAGGACGGCCTCTGCCGCCCGCGGGCGGCGCAGGACACCCTCGCGCCATGGTCGCCGTCCACGTTCTCAACGGGCCCAACCTCAACCTGCTCGGCACCCGCGAACCCGCCACCTATGGCGCGGTGACGCTGGCCGGCGTCGAGGAGCGGCTCAAGGCGAAGGCCGCGGCCGCGAAGGTCGAACTGACCTTCCGCCAGACCAATTGCGAGGGCGAGCTCGTCACGTTCGTGCAGCAGGCGGGCCTCGCCGGCGCGGGCGTGATCATCAATGCCGGCGCCTATACCCACACCTCCGTCGCGCTGCGCGACGCGATCAAGGGCGCCGAGGCGCTCGCCATCGAGGTGCATGTCTCGAATGTCCACGCCCGCGAGGAGTTCCGGCACCATTCCTTTATGGCGCCGGTCTGCGTCGGCGTGATCTGCGGCTTCGGCGTCGCGAGCTACGATCTCGCTTTCGACGCCATCGTGCCGCTTCTGGAAGGGCGGGCCGCGAAACCGCGAGCCTGAACGGCCAGTATCCTCAACGGACCGATGACGCCGCAAGGCGCCCGGCCCTAAAAGACCACGAAGACGGTGACACCGCCATGGCGACCAAGAGCCCGATCGATCCAGAACTGGTGCGCGAGCTGGCGCAGCTCCTCAACGAGACCGACCTGACCGAGATCGAGGTCGAGAAGGGCGACCTGCGCGTCCGCGTCGCCCGCGCCATCGCCGCGACGGTGCAGGTTCCGGCCGCCGCCGCTGCCGCCCCCGTCGCGCTGGCGGCGCCCGCCGCCCCCGTCGAAGGCAAGCCGGCCGCGGCCCATCCGGGCGCGGTGACCTCGCCCATGGTCGGCACCGCCTATCGCCGCCCCTCGCCCGACAGCAAACCCTTCGTCGAGATCGGCTCCGTCGTGAAGGTCGGCGAGCGCGTCCTGCTGGTCGAGGCGATGAAGACCTTCAACGACATCGTCGCCTCGCGCGCCGGCACCGTCACCGCCATCCTCGTCGAGGACGGCCAGCCCGTCGAATACGGCGAGCCGATGCTGGTGATCGAGTGAGCCTCGCGCGCGGAAAGGACGACTTAGATGCCGGGTTCCAGATGTTCGACAAGATCCTGATCGCCAACCGGGGCGAGATCGCGCTGAGGGTGCTGCGCGCCGCCAAGGAGCTCGGCATCTCGACCGTCGCGGTCCATTCCACCGCCGACGCCAACGCCATGCATGTGCGCCTCGCCGACGAAAGCGTCTGCATCGGCCCCCCGCCGGCCCGCGATAGCTATCTCAACATCCCGGCGCTGATCGCCGCCTGCGAGATCACGGGCGCCGACGCCGTCCATCCGGGCTACGGCTTCCTCTCCGAGAACGCACGTTTCGCCGAGATCCTCGACCGCCACGACATCACCTTCATCGGCCCCAAGGCCGAGCATATCCGCTCGATGGGCGACAAGATCGAGGCCAAGCGCACCGCCAAGGCGCTCGGCATCCCCTGCGTGCCGGGCTCCGAGGGCGGCGTCACCGACGACGGCGAGGCGCTGCGCATCTGCCACGAGATCGGTTTTCCCGTCATCATTAAGGCGGCGTCCGGCGGCGGCGGCAAGGGCATGAAGGTCGTGCGCGGCGAGGACGAGCTCTCCGTCGCGCTCTCGACCGCCCGCACCGAGGCCAAGGCCAATTTCGGCGACGACGCGGTCTATATCGAGAAATATCTCGAGAAGCCGCGCCATATCGAGCTCCAGGTGCTGGGCGACGGCAAGGGCCACGCCATCCATCTCGGCGAGCGCGACTGCTCGCTGCAGCGCCGCCACCAGAAGGTCTGGGAGGAAGGCCCCTCGCCCGCTCTCAACGCCGGCGAGCGCGACCGGATCGGCACGATCTGCGCGGAGGCCATGGCCAAGCTCGGCTATCTCGGCGCCGGCACGATCGAGTTCCTCTACGAGGACGGCGAGTTCTACTTCATCGAGATGAACACCCGCATCCAGGTCGAGCATCCGGTCACCGAGATGATCACCGGGATCGACCTCGTCAACGAGCAGATCCGGATCGCGGCCGGCGCGACCTTGTCGCTGAAGCAGTCCGACATCGTCATGGAGGGCCACGCCATCGAGTGCCGCGTCAATGCCGAGCATCACGCGACCTTCCGGCCCTCGCCCGGCAGGATCGCCTCGTTCCATACGCCGGGCGGCCTCGGCGTCCGCGTCGATTCGGCCGCCTATCAGGGCTACGTCATCCCGCCGCATTACGATTCGCTGGTCGGCAAGCTGATCGTCCATGGCCGCAACCGGGCCGAATGCCTGATGCGCCTGCGCCGCTCGCTCGACGAGTTCGTCGTCGACGGCGTCGACACCACCCTGCCCCTGTTCCGGACGCTGGTGCGCAACCAGGACATCCTCAACGGCGACTACAACATCCACTGGCTGGAGACATTCCTGGCCGCCGGGGGGATGGGCGAGAGCTGAGGGCTGAGCACTTTCCCGTCACGGTCGGCCTTGTGCCGATCATGACGGAGAGAACAGGTCACGCTTCCGTTTGACTCCCCGCCCCGCCCGCGCTCCCCTGCCCGCATGAAGGCCCGTTCCGTCCCGATCCGCTCGCCGGTCATCACGCCCGAGGTGATGCTGCGCGCCTATTCCGCAGGCATCTTCCCGATGGCCGAGAGCGCCGACGATCCAGGCCTGTTCTGGGTCGAGCCGGAACTGCGCGGCGTCGTCCCGCTGGAACGGTTCCATCTGCCGTCGCGGCTGGCCCGGACCGTGCGCGCCGACCGTTTCGAGATCAGGGTCGACAGCGAGTTCGAGCACGTCATCGCGGCCTGCGCCGAGGCCAAGGCCGACCGGCGCGAGACCTGGATCAACGGACGCATCCGCGAGATCTTCGGCGGGCTGTTCCGGCTCGGCCATGCCCATACCGTCGAGTGCTGGCGCGACCACCGCCTCGTCGGCGGGCTCTACGGCCTGGCGCTGGGCGGCGCCTTCTTCGGCGAATCCATGTTCCACCGCGAGACCGACGCCTCGAAGGTGGCCTTGGTCCATCTCGTGGCGCGGCTGAGGCGCGGCGGCTTCTCGCTATTGGATGCGCAGTTCCAGACCAGCCACCTCGCCCAGTTCGGCACGATGGAGGTGCCGCGCCTGGCCTATCAGCGCCTGCTGGAGGCGGCGGTCAGGAACCCGGGCGACTGGTGGTGCTGGCCGCGCGGGACGAGCCCGAACGGCGCGCAGGCGCTGGCCGAGCTCGCGCCCTGATCGAGACGCTCAGTTGCCGCCCGTGGGATCGCGGCCGCCGGCCGGATTGGTCGGGAAGAAGCGCTGCGACGGCGCCTGGCGCGGCGCGACCGGCACGCCCTGCTGCGGCAGCACGTCGATGCGCCCGCCGGGCGCCGGCGGACCCGGCGGCGGCTGGTTGACGTCGCGCGCCGGCTGCGTGCGCGGCGGCCGGCGCGGCTCCTCGGCGACCGGAGCCTCGGGCTCCTTGGGATCGACCACCAGTTCGGTGCCGCCTTTGCAATCGGTCAGCCAGACGTCGTAGATCGCGTGCTCGACGCCGTGCAGGCCGGGGCTCGCCGCATACATCCAGCCGGTGAAGATGCGCCGGTATTCGTTCGAGAACGTCACCTCGTCGACCTCGGTGAAGCTCGTGGTCTGCGGCGCATCGGTCGGCGGCCTGGTCCAGCAGACGCGCGGCGTCAACTGCAGCGCGCCGAACTGCACCGTCTCGTCGATCGCCACCTCGAAGGAGATGATCCGCCCGGTGATCTTGTCCAGCCCCGCGAAGACGGCGGTCGGATTGCGGATGCGGTCGGCCTGCGCCGGGCCGGCCAGCGCCAGCGTCGCGAGGACCGCGCCTGCGAGCGCGAGGACGGAGTGTCTGCTGTGCGAGGACATGCGGATCAAGCGCTTCGTTTCGGCGGCCGGGAATCGTGAGGCGGCAAAGCCGCGCCGCGAGCGCAGTAACACGCCAATCGCAGCGGAAAAAGGGCGTCGGTGGGGGGTATGGCGCCGCGACTCGACGGCGTTGGGCCGGTTCCGTAACCGGCGTCATCCGCGCTCGGCACGATGAGGGGATCGCCATGACCACGCGAGACAACAAGCAGGATGCCGCCATCGGGGCCTCCTTGCAGCTGAATTCGCTCAACATGCATGTGAACGCATCGCAGGCGGCTGAGATCGCAAACCACAAGAAGCACATTCAGGCGCTGTGGCGGCGCATCGAGCGGCTCGAGCATACATCGAGCCCGTGCCGAAGGGCTGAGGATCAAGGTGGATCGCTCCGAGATCCTGCTGCGCAAGAACGGAGCCATCCTGATCGACGGCGTGCTGATCACGCTCGGCGTCCCGCGCAACAGCAAGATGATCACCGGCAGCGGCGATATGTGACGAAGTGCGATATGTGACGAAGATTGCGGCGCGGCGGGGTAGATGCCGCGCCGATGGGCTGCGCAAGCGTCTGCACGCCGGCTACCTGATCTTCTGTCGTGTCAGCGCGGACAAGGTCGAAATCGTCCGCATCATCCACAGCGCGCGGCTATCCCGCGCTGCTCTTCAAGGACTGACTCACCGCCCCGGCGTCCATGCCTCGTAATCCCCCGTCGCGGCCGGGCGCTCGCCCTCGGCCAGCGTCGAGCCCTGCGGGCGCCAGGCCAGCGCCGTGCCGGTCCAGTTCTGCTGGTGCGGCTCCTGCCAAGCGCGCGGCTGGTAGCGCTCCTCCGAGGGGGCGATGTCGACGGTGTGGTGCAGCCAACCGTTCCAGCCCGGCGGTATGCGCGAGGCCTCGGCCTCGCCATTGTAGACGACCCAGCGGCGCTGGAGGCCGAGCGCCTTGTCCTTCGCCCCGCCCCTGGTGCGGTAATAGACGTTGCCGAACTCGTCCTCGCCGACGCGCTCGCCGAAGCGCCAGGTGTGGAAGCGCGTGCCGATGGTCTGGCCGTTCCACCAGGTGAAGATCTGCAGCAGCAAAGGCTTCATAAGTCCTGCCCGTCGCGGTCGGTTGCCTTGCGCGTCTTATGAAGCCGGGCTGGCACCCTGTCCAGCCTGACGACGCCCGACCCGGCCGCGCCGAAATCCCGCCACGATTCGGCCGCGATTCGGAAACGCCCCGGCAATCGGGCCGCGAGCGCCAAGACCGCGCCGTTTCAAGTACTTGACCCTCGCGCCGCAGAGATCGGTTGCGCGAGCTGCCGTTAGGTCGCCGGCATTGACCGAACGGAAACCATGACAGATGGCATTTTTGCCACTGTCCCTGTCCGCGTGATGTGTCACGCTCGACAGCGACAGGGGATTCCGCACGCGATTCCCGTGGCTTGGCCCGGGCCTTGAAACTTATCCCCATAACCCACACATCCCTACCAGATGTCGTGTCCACAGCGATCGCCGCGCACTAATCCTTGACGTGACCGCCCATTCGGGACTAGTTTTTGACGGTCGCGTGACGGCTGGCGGAAACGCCCAATCGACACCCGCAAAAGAGTTTCCGGAGGGGTCGAAGCGGTCACCGCAGCGCACTCGCGAGAGTGGCGGCGAAGACGTGTCTGCGGCCGCGCTGGCCGCAACCGGACGATACAGGGCGGCACGAACCGCGCTGGCGTCCATGGGGCATCAAACCGAGTTGGGCTGACATCAGGAGCCGGGGATCAACCGGCCGCGCGGGGCGCTTTTCGCGTCCGCGGCAATGCGAGGGAATTACAGTTATGCGCATCGAGCGCCGTTACACCTCCCCAGGCCAGTCGCCTTACTCGGCGATCCCGTTCCGCTCGGCGATCAGCGAGATCCGCAATCCCGACGGCTCGGTGGTGTTCCGCCTCGAGGGCATCGAGGTGCCGGAGGCCTGGTCGCAGGTCGCCAGCGACGTGCTCGCGCAGAAGTATTTCCGCAAGGCCGGCGTGCCGGCCGCGCTGAAGAAGGTCGAGGAGAACGACGTCCCCTCATTCCTGTGGCGCTGCGTGCCGGACGAGGCGGCGCTCGCCCGGCTGCCCGAGAAGGAACGCTACGGCTCCGAGATCTCCTCCAGGCAGGTGTTCGACCGGCTCGCCGGCTGCTGGACCTATTGGGGCTGGAAGGGCGGCTATTTCTCCTCCGAGGAGGACGCGCAGGCCTTCCATGACGAATTGCGCTTCATGCTCGCCATGCAGATGGTCGCGCCGAACTCGCCGCAATGGTTCAACACCGGCCTGCACTGGGCCTATGGCATCGACGGGCCGAGCCAGGGCCATTTCTACGTCGACTTCAAGACCGGCAAGCTCACCAAGTCGAAGTCGAGCTACGAGCACCCGCAGCCCCATGCCTGCTTCATCCAGGGCGTGCAGGACGACCTCGTCAACGAGGGCGGCATCATGGACCTCTGGGTCCGCGAGGCGCGCCTGTTCAAATACGGCTCCGGCACCGGCTCGAACTTCTCGCTGCTGCGCGGCGAGGGCGAGAAGCTCGCCGGCGGCGGCCGCTCGTCCGGCCTGATGTCCTTCCTCAAGATCGGCGACCGGGCGGCCGGCGCGATCAAGTCGGGCGGCACGACGCGGCGCGCCGCCAAGATGGTCGTGGTTGATGTCGACCACCCCGACATCGAGACCTATATCGACTGGAAGGTCCGCGAGGAGCAGAAGGTCGCCGCTCTCGTCACCGGCTCCAAGACCGTGCAGAAGCACATGAAGGCCGTGATGAAGGCCTGCGTGAACTGCGAAGGCCCGGATGGTTCCAAGCCCGACGCCTGCTTCGACCCGGACAAGAACCCCGCCCTCAAGCGCGAGGTCAAGCTCGCCCGCAAGGCGATGGTGCCGGACAACTACATCAGGCGCGTGATCCAGTTCGCCCGGCAGGGCTATACCGAGATCCGGTTCGACATCTACGACACCGACTGGGATTCGGAGGCCTATCTCACCGTCTCCGGCCAGAACTCGAACAACTCGGTCTCGCTCACCGACGACTTCCTGCGCGCCGTCGAGACCGACGGCGACTGGAACCTGACCGGCCGCACCACCGGCAAGGTCACCAAGACCCTGAAGGCCCGCGACCTCTGGGAGAAGATCGGCTACGCCGCCTGGGCCTCGGCCGATCCGGGCCTGCACTTCAACACCACGATGAACGACTGGCACACCTGCAAGGCGTCGGGGCGCATCCGCGCGTCCAATCCCTGCTCGGAATACATGTTCCTCGACGACACCGCCTGCAACCTGGCCTCGGCCAACCTGCTGCAGTTCTACGACCGCGAGGCGAAGGCCTTCGACGTCGCGGCCTACGAGCATCTCTGCCGGCTCTGGACCGTCGTGCTCGAGATCTCGGTGACGATGGCGCAGTTCCCGAGCCGCGAGATCGCCGAGCTCTCCTACGAGTACCGCACGCTCGGCCTCGGCTACGCCAATATCGGCGGCCTCTTGATGACCATGGGCCTCGGCTACGATTCGGACGAGGGCCGCGCGCTCGCCGGCGCGCTGACCGCCGTGATGACCGGCGTCTCCTATGCGACCTCGGCCGAGATGGCGGGCGAGCTCGGCCCCTTCCCGGGCTACAGGAAGAACGCGAGCCACATGCTGCGCGTCATCCGCAACCACCGCGTCGCGGCGCATGGCATGGCCACGGGCTATGAGGGGCTGGAAGTCACACCCGTCCCGCTCGACCACGGCACGCTGGCAAGGCTCGGCGGCTCCTCAGCGATCCTGTCCGAGCGCGCCAAAGCCACCTGGGACCAGGCGCTGGCGCTCGGCGAACAGCACGGCTACCGCAACGCCCAGGCGACCGTGATCGCGCCGACCGGCACGATCGGGCTCGTCATGGATTGCGACACCACCGGCATCGAGCCCGATTTCGCGCTGGTGAAGTTCAAGAAGCTCGCAGGCGGCGGCTATTTCAAGATCATCAACGCGGCCGCTCCCGACGCGCTGCGCGCGCTCGGCTATCGCGAGAGCGAGATCGCCGAGATCGAGGCCTATGCCGTCGGCCACGGCTCGATGGCCCAGGCGCCCGGCGTCAACCACGGCTCGCTTCGCGCCAGGGGCTTCCCGCAGGACAGGATCGACGCGGTCGAGAAGGATCTGAAGGCCGCCTTCGACATCAAGTTCGTCTTCAACAAGTGGACGCTGGGCGAGGATTTCCTCCTCGACACGCTGAAGGTCCCGGCCGAGAAGCTGGCCGATCCCGCCTTCGAGCTGCTGCCCTTCCTCGGCTTCTCCAAGGCCGAGATCGAGGCCGCCAACGTCCATGTCTGCGGGGCGATGACGCTGGAGGGCGCGCCGCACCTCAAGCTCGAGCACTACGCCGTCTTCGACTGCGCCAATCCCTGCGGGCGCATCGGCAAGCGCTATCTCTCGGTCGAGAGCCATATCCGCATGATGGCGGCGGCCCAGCCCTTCATCTCGGGGGCGATCTCGAAGACCATCAACATGCCCAACGACGCCACCGTCGAGGACTGCAAGAGCGCCTACATGCTGTCCTGGAAGCTGGCGCTGAAGGCCAACGCCCTCTACCGCGACGGCTCGAAGCTCTCCCAGCCGCTGAACTCGGCCCTGATCGCCGACGAGGACGACGAGGACGAGGCGGTCGAGGCGCATCACCAGATGCCGATGGCGGCGCGCACGACGCAGCTCACCGAGAAGATCGTCGAGCGCATCGTCGAGAAGGTCGTGCGCGAGCGTGAGAAGATGCCGAGCCGCCGCACCGGCTACATCCAGAAGGCGGTCGTCGGCGGCCACAAGGTCTATGTCCACACCGGCGAATATGCCGACGGACGCCTCGGCGAGATCTTCATCGACATGCACAAGGAGGGCGCGGCCTTCCGGGCGATGATGAACAACTTCGCCATCGCGGTCTCGCTCGGCCTGCAATACGGCGTGCCGCTGGAGGAGTATGTCGAGGCCTTCACCTTCACGCGCTTCGAGCCCTCGGGCTTCGTGCAGGGCAACCAGTCGATCAAGAACGCGACCTCGATCCTCGACTACGTCTTCCGCGAGCTCGCGATCAGCTATCTCGGCCGGCACGAGCTCGCCCATATCGACCCGAGCGAGATCGGCCACGACGTGCTCGGCGGCGGCGTCGATCAGGACAGGGCCCCGGAGGTCACGGCCCCGATCACCACCTCGCCGCTGGCCTCGACGGGCTTCCGCCGCGGCAAGCCGATGAACTTCCACGCCATCCAGGGCGGCGCGGGCCTCAGCCCCGAGCCGGTCGCGCGCGGCGGCAGCAACGTCACCGCCTTCGCCACGGCGGGCGCGACGGCGCTGAAGGAGGAACCGCAGGCCTATGGCGAGGCCGAAATGGCCAGGCTCGGCTTCGCCGCTCCGGCGGCCCAGCCGAGCGCGTCCGAGCGCCGGGCGGAAGCGATCATGAAGGGCTATGTCGGGGACTCGTGCGGCGAGTGCGGCAACTTCACGCTCGTGCGGAACGGCACGTGTCTGAAGTGCAATACCTGCGGGAGCACGACGGGGTGTTCGTGAAATCGACGCCCAGTCGATTGCAGGCAAGGCGGCCGGAGCTTCTCCGGCCGTTCTGCTGTCTGCGGTTGGCTTGATCAACAGCGCTGCACGGGGCAAGCACACGCGCCATCGTATCGATGTCGATACAGCAGCCGAGCGACCCAAGCATGCAACCTCTCTATATCGTCACGGATTGCGAGTTCGACGGACCGACGCCGGGCGCGAATTCGATGCTGTCATTCGGCTCCGTCGCAGTCTCTGTTGCCGGTACCGTGCTCGACGAATTCGAGGCAGTTCTGGAGCCACTTCCGGGAGCCGGACGAGACGATGTCACAATGGCGTTCTGGGCCAGGCATCCACAGGCTTGGGAGGCGGCGACAGCCGACGCGGAACCGCCTGACGAAATCATTCGGCGATTTGTTGCCTGGATTCGGTCGTTCGACGGCGAGCCGATCTTCACGGCGCATCCCTTGGCAGTCGATGGACCTTGGTTCGACCATTATCTGCGGTGCTTCGCCGGACATCCCTTGTTAGAGGGGCCCTGGATTGCAGGGCGGCTCTTCAAGCATCCAACGCTCTGTCTCATGTCGTTCGTCGCAGGCAAGACCGGGCGCGGGCAATGGGATTGCGACGTGGACCGCTATCCTCCCGAGTGGCTGGGATCGGTTGAACACACCCATCGCGCCATCGACGACGCGCGTGGCTACGCAAATCTGCTATCGTTCTTCACGCGCGACGGGGCCGCAAGCTGACGCGAACGACAAGCGCAGCAAAATCGCTCCCCCGTCATGGTCGCCCTTGTGGCGACCATCCACGTCTTGCGTCGCTGATGGTTTGCGAGCCTTCCGACGCTTACGTCCTGTCGAGGCGGGGTCAAGACGTGGGTGGTCGGGACGAGCCCGAGCATGACGACAATGGCGCTGGAAGAACCCCTCTCCGGATGGGAGAGGGGCAGGAGTGAGGGACCGCCGTTGCTTGTTGAAACGACACGGAGCCGTTGTTCCTGAAAATTGTAACGGCAGGCCCTCATCCGGCCCTCCGGGCCACCTTCTCCCATCCGGGAGAAGGAAGAGGCGTCGGCCCCTGCCAGCCCCTTAATCCCCACCCCCACAAACCCATGCCATAACCCTCCCGTTCCACCCGACCAAGGGGGCTGTCGCGAGGCGTCGTGCGGCCGGGTGGGATGGCGGTGTTCATGGCAGCAAGCCGTTGCGGGCTTAAGGCCATGGAGGCGTCGTTCGTCGGCCGGACCGAACAGGCAGGTCCGGGTCCTCAGCCGGGCTCCCATCGACGACGAACCCTAAGAGAACCGCGCGCGGGGTCGGGCGGCGCCGGACGGCGCTGCCTCGACACATCGACATCGACTTCGACATCGGCACGCGGCAAAGGCTGCGACGCCACCCGGCCCCGCGCATCCCCTCGGGAATACGCAGGAGCAAGACCCGAAACCCTCGCGGCGAGAAGCCGGCGGGGCTTTTGGCGCGCGCCTAACGCCGCCGCCCCCTCGCCCCGCCCGCCGCCGGCGTCTTCGCCCGGTTCTCCGCATCGAGCTTGCGCCAGCGCGCCAGCCGCTCGGGCATGACCGCGCCGCTCGCGACCGCCGACCGCACCGCGCAGCCGGGCTCGTGCTCATGCGTGCAGTCGCGGAAGCGGCAATTCGGCGCAAGCTCGGCGATCTCGGCGAACAAAGTCTCCAGCCCGGAGGCCGCGTCGCTGACATGGAGCGTGCGCATGCCGGGCGTATCGATCACCCAGCCGCCGCCGGCGACGGCGTGGAGGGAGCGCGCGGTCGTGGTGTGGCGGCCCTTGTCGTCGCGGGCGCGGATGTCGCCGGTCTCCTGCGCGTCGTCGGCCGCCCCGGTCAGCGCATTGACCAGGCTCGACTTGCCGACGCCCGACGAGCCGACCAGCGCGACCGTGCGGCCCGGCCCGCACCAGGGCGCGAGCACGGCGGCGGCATCCGGCGCAAGCGGATTGACGATCGCGACCGGCAATCCGCGCTGGAGCCCAGCCGCCTCGTCGTAAAAGCCCTGCGCGTCGTCGACGAGATCGGCCTTGGTCAGCAGGATCACGGGCCGCGCCCCGCTCTCGTTGGCCAGCGCCAGATAGCGCTCCAGCCGGGCGGCGTTGAAATCGCCGTTGCAGGAGGCGACGACGAAGAGCGTGTCGATATTGGCCCCGGCGAGCTGCGGCGCGGCGCTGCCCTCGACACGGCGCGCCAGCACCGTCCTGCGCTCCAGCCTGCGGACCAGCAGGCCGCTGCCGGGCTCGACCAGCACCCAGTCGCCGACGGTGTAGTCGCCGGTCCTGGCATGGACCGGCAGCACCGGCCGGATCGGCCCGGCCGGCGAGATCGCCGAGATCCGGGCGCGATGCACGGTCGCGATCCGCGCCGGGATCAGCCCCGCCTCGTCGGCCTCGCACTGATCGGCGAAGAACGCCGACCAGCCCAGCCCGGCCAGCGACGACGCGATGTCCGCCGTCACGATCCCGTCCCGCCATGCGCTTCCATCGTCATGCCCGATGCTAGAGCGGGCTTTCATCGCAGAGGCAAGCGAAAGCGCTCTGGTTACTGGACGCGCCGTTGCTCCGGCGACGGAGAGGTCGCCATGCCGGGCGACGCGAATCCGGAACCGCCCGCCATGACCGCTCCCCTCGCCATCGGCATCATCGGCGCCGGCATCATGGGCGAGCGCGGCTGAAGCCCGGCCTCGTCGCGGTCGCCGGCATCCGGGACCGGTCCGAGGCCGCCCTCGCACGGGTCACGGCCGCCCTGCCCGCGCCGAGGCGGATCGCCTGCGCATTTGCTGTGGAAGGCGGCGGGCTCCTGCCGCGCCGTGCCGGGCGCGCATGCTAGAACCGCCGGCCTGAACGGCTGAAGCCAGGCGACCTAAAAGCACAGCATGACCAGCGCCATCGATATGGGCCTGACCACGGCCGGCCAGCCGGCCTGGCTCGACCTTGCCGAACTGCTGGCGACGCGGCTTCTGGTCCAGGGCAATTCCGGCTCGGGCAAATCGCATCTGCTGCGCCGCCTGCTGGAGCAGAGCGCGCCGCTGGTGCAGCAGGCGGTGATCGATCCGGAGGGCGATTTCGTCAGCCTCGCCGAGCAGTTCGGCCATGTCGTGGTCGACGCCGAATGCGGCGAGGCCGAACTCCAGCGCGTCGCGCTGCGCGTGCGCCAGCACCGCGTCCCGGTGGTGCTGAATCTCGAGAACCTCGATGCCGAGGATCAGCTGCGCGCCGCCGCCGCCTTCCTCGGCGGGCTCTTCGATGTCGAGCGCGCGCTGTGGTTCCCGATGCTGGTCGTGGTCGACGAGGCGCAGCTTTTCGCCCCCGTGATGGCCGGCGAGGCCTCCGACGAGGCGCGCCGGCTCTCGCTGGGGGCGATGACGAACCTGATGTGCCGGGGCCGCAAGCGCGGGCTCGCCGGCGTGATCGCGACGCAGCGGCTCGCCAAGCTCGCCAAGAACGTCGCGGCCGAGGCCTCGAACTTCCTGATGGGCCGCACCTTTCTCGACATCGACATGGCCCGCGCCGCCGATCTGCTCGGCATGGACAGGAGGCAGGCCGAGATGTTCCGCGACCTCGAGCGCGGCCAGTTCGTCGCGCTCGGCCCTGCCCTGTCGAAGCGCCCGCTGCCGCTCAGGATCGGCCCGGCCTCGTCCGTCGATCGCGGCGGCGCGCCGGGCCTGACGCCGCTGCCCGCGCAGGGCCCGGAAGAGGCCGGCAAGCTGATCTTCACCGCGGGCCCCGACGAGCCCGCGCCCGCCGCCCGCCTCGCCCGCCCTGCCCCGCGTCCGCGCCCGCCGGCGAATGACGCGTTGCGCCGGATCGAAAGCTGGCGGCCGACGCCGGTTCCCGGAGCCGAACCGGAAACGCCGATCGACCCGGCCGAGCGCGAGGCGGCGATGGCCGCGATCCTGTCGGATCTGATGGCCGATCCGGAGACGCGCGCGCGGCAGGTCGCGGTGCTCTATCAGGACTTCACCGTGCGCTGCCGGATGCGCGGACTCGGCTCGGGCAGTCTCGGCCTCGACGAGTTCCGCCGCAGGCTCGCCGCGGCCCGCGCCGGCGCGAGCGACGAGGTCGCCGGCCAGCCGGCCTGGCGGCGGGCGCTGGATGCGGCGGGCGCGCTGCCGGAGGATCTGCAGTCGCTTTTCCTCGCGATCGTGCGGATCGCGATCGAGGGCGGGCCCTGCCCCGGCGACGCCGAACTCGCCGCGATCTATGGCAGCCACAGTCCGAGCCGCGCGCGCCGGCTGCTCGGCTATATCGAGGAGCGCGGCCTGCTCGTCGCCCATGTCGATTTCCGGGGCCAGCGCAGGCTCGCCTTGCCCACGCTCGGACTGGAGACGGGGCCGGGTCTGGCCGTGCCGCGCTTCGCCGGAATGCCGCGCGGGCTCAGGGGCTGACAGCCAAGGGCCACCGGTTCTGGCGGTCTTGAACCCTCGCCGTCATTGCGGGCGTCGCGAAGCGATCCCAAGGATTGCACATGGGTCAGGTCCGGGGCCCGGAAGTGAAGGCTGCGATGCGTCAAACGCCGCTGCTGGCTGGGACGAATGCCGCGCGAGCGCGAGCGGAGACATCGTATTCGCGACCGCAGAAGCCTTGTCCGGCTGCAACGCTGCGTCAACGCAACATGGAAATTTTCTTCATCTTAGACAATCGGCGCTTTCATGCCACATTAGACGCAGATAAATTCGGCGATAGTCGGGGGAGCCATCATGGTCCTCTCGCCGTCTGGGCAGGAAAGGAATTCCTCATGATCAAGGCTCTGACGATCACTGCCGCGCTCGTGGGCGCGACCCTGCTCGCGGCTCCGGCTTCGGCCGCGCCGATGAGCGCGACCTCCGGCGCGGCGCTCGCCCTGGCCGACAGCGCCAAGGATCTCGTCCAGACCGTGCAGTATCGCCATTATGGCGGTTATCGCGGCGGCCCGCGCTACGGTTACCGCGGCGGTCCGCGCTACGGTTATCGCGGCGGTCGCGGCGCGGCCGTCGGCGCCGGCATCGCGGCGGGTGCGATCGGCGCCCTGGCCGCCGGCGCCCTGCTCGCTCCCGGCCCGGTCTATGCTGCGCCCGCGCCGGTCTATGTCGCGCCCGCGCCGGTCTACGCCCCGCGCGCCTATGGCTACGGCCCGTCCGATGTCGACGCCGTCGCCTATTGCTCGCGCCGCTTCCGCAGCTACGACCCCGAGACCGGCACCTATATCGCCGCCGGCGGCGTGGTCCGCGCCTGTCCCTGACAGGATAGCTGACAGCGCCTGACGGGCGACCAGCGCAACCTCGCTGCAGCGATGCAGCGAGGTTTCTCGTGCTTCCATGGCTGCCGGTCATGTGTCCCGGCTTGGCCCGGCGGCGCTGGAGGGATGATTTCGCTCGGAGCCGCCCGCGTCATACCGGGCAAGCCGCGAAGCCGCGCCGATCCGGGATCCGTCATAGGGGATAGGCGGCACTGCAGGATGGATTCCGGGTCAAGCCCGGGATGACGAAGTGTTTCCGTGCGAAATCAACGTTATCTACGATGCCGTTCGCACCGCTCGACCCGGACCATGCCATGATCGCCGCATTGACCCTGCTGCTCGCCTGCCAGCTTACCGGCGAGGCGCTGGCGCGCCTGCTCGCCCTGCCGGTTCCCGGCCCGGTGATCGGCCTGGCGCTGCTTTTCCTCGGCCTGCAGGCCCGCCGGGCCTGGCGTCCCGAAGCCGTCCCGGTCGACGAACTGCCGCTCGGTGCGGTCTGCGGCGTGCTGCTGGCGCATCTGTCCCTGCTCTTCGTCCCGGCGGGAGCCGGCATCGTGCGCCATGCCGGCGCGCTGATCGCCCATGGCCCCGGCCTGATCGCGGCGCTTCTGGTCTCGACGGCGCTGACGCTCGTCGTCACGGCCTTCGTCTTCGTCAGGGTGGCGGCGCTGGTCGGCAGCCGGCCCGAGGCCTGAGCGATGACGCCGCTCGATCTTGCCCGTCTCGATCTTGCCCGCGTCGAGACGCTCTGGGTCTATCTCGCCGCCGACCCCCTGCTCTGGCTCACCGTGACGCTGATCGCCTATGTCGCCGCCGACCGGATCTCGGCCGCGCTCGGGCGGCATCCGCTCGCCAATCCCGTGCTGATCGCGGTCGCCTTCCTCGCCGCGATCCTGCTCGCCACCAAGACGCCGTTCGAGACTTATTTCCAGGGCGCGCAGTTCGTGCATTTCCTGCTCGGCCCGGCGACGGTCGCGCTCGCGGCGCCGCTGCACCGGCACTGGCCGATCTTGCGCAAGGCGGCGCTGCCGATCCTGGCCGCGCTCCTGGCTGGCGCGCTGACGGCGGTGGTCAGCGCGGTCGGGATCGCCGCCCTGTTCGGCGCGCCCTATCCGGTGCTGGCGGCGCTCGCGCCGAAATCGGTCACGGCGGCGATCGCCATGGGCGTGGCGCGCGGCATCGGCGGCGAGCCCTCGCTGACCGCGACGCTGGTGATCGCGACCGGCATTCTCGGCGCGGTGATGGTGACGCCGCTGATGGTGCTGTTCAGGTTCACCGACTGGCGGGCGCGCGGTTTCGCGGCCGGCCTGGCCGCCCACGGCATCGGCACGGCGCGGGCGTTCCAGGTCAATCCGGTGGCCGGCGCCTTCGCGGGCATCGCCATGGGCCTGAACGGGCTTGTCACGGCGGCGCTGGCGCCGCTTATCCTGTCGCTCTTCTGAAGGAGCCCCGCGTTGAAGATCGCCACCTGGAACGTCAACTCCGTCCGCCAGCGGCTCGGCCATCTGCTCGATGTCCTGAAACAGGAGGAGCCCGACGCGCTCTGCCTGCAGGAGATCAAGTGCACCGACGCCGATTTTCCGCGCGCCGAGATCGAGGCGGCCGGGTGGCAGGTCGAGACCCATGGCCAGAAGGGCTTCAACGGCGTCGCGATCCTGTCGCGGTTGAGGCTGGAGGACGTCCGGCGCGGCCTGCCCGGAGACGAAGCCGACGAGCAGGCGCGCTATCTCGAGGGCGTGCTGCCGCTCGGCAAGGGCGTGGTCCGGCTCGCCTCGATCTACCTGCCCAACGGCAACCCGCCGAACACGGAAAAATATCCCTACAAGCTCGGCTGGATGCAGCGGCTGACCAACCATGCGCGGGCGCTGCTCGCCCATGAGGAGCCGCTGGTGCTGGCGGGCGACTACAACGTCATCCCCGAGCCGCGCGACGCCCGCGAGCCGGCCGCCTGGATCAACGACGCACTGTTTCTGCCCCCGACCCGCATGGCCTTTCGCGGCCTGCTCAATCTCGGCCTGACCGAGGCGCTGCGCGCCACGACGGAGGCCGGCGGGCACTACACCTTCTGGGACTATCAGGCCGGCGCCTGGCAGCGCAACAACGGCATCCGCATCGACCACCTCTTGCTGTCGTCGCAGGCCGCGGACCGGCTCGCAGGCGTCCAGATCGTCAAGCATGTCCGCGGCTGGGAAAAGCCGTCCGACCATGTCCCGGTGATGGTGCGGCTGCGGGCGGCGGCTTAATCAGCGCTGCCCCGCTTCACCCCGTCCTTGATGAACACCCGAAACGGCGTCGTCCCGGTCGCATCACTGTCGAGCGAGCGCCATTTGCCGTTGGTGCAGAGTACGCCGCCCTGCGTCTCGACCGCGTCGAAGACGATCGCGTTGCGGTAGACCGTGCCGTTCTGTTCGATCGCGCGGAAATTGGTGGTGCATTTGCCGGCGACGACGACCGGGTCGTAGTCGTGGATCATGATGCCGCCGCCGCCCGTGCTGGGAAACGGATCCTTCAGCGGCGCCCACGCCTCGAAATTCTCCTGCGCCGCGGCGCTGAAGACGGCGAGCGCGGCGAAGGCCGCGATGAAGGAGAAGGATGCCGGGTCGCGCATGGCAGGGGCTCCGGGTGGCTCTGCGTTCGACTACGCGGGAGCCGGCGGCCCGGATGCAGCCTCAGCGCGGCGTGGCGCGTCCCGCGAACTGCTGGCGCTCGACAAGCGCCTGCGCGGCGTAGCGGTCGTTCTCGCTGGCCGCGGCGAACGCCGCGTCGTGGCGCTCCAGGATCCAGCTCTCGCGAATCGGGTCCGCGCCCTCGCGCGCCAGCGAGAGCCACATCAGGCCCGTCACGGCGGAGCGCGGCACGCCGTCGCCGCCGCGGATCAGCATGTCGCCGAAGACGGCGCGCGCGGGCGCATGGCCCTTCTCGGCGGCGAGCTTCATCCAGCGCGCCGCCTGACGCCCGTCCTTCTGCGTGCCCTGCCCGGTCATGTAGAGCCGCGCCAGATTGTACTGTCCGTCCGGATCGCCGAAATAGGAGGCGGCGTAGTGGAACATGTCGAAGGCGCGGTCGGCGTTGGGCTTCACATAGGAGCCCTTGATGCCGTCGCTGAAATAGCCGCCGAGCGCCACGAAGGCCCTGCCGACGATGCGTCCGTCGGCCGTGCCCGGAATGGCGTCGGCGTTCTCGTCCGCGATCTTGGAGAAATACTCGAAGGCCTTGAGATCGTTGGCGGGCACGCCCTCGCCGCTGGCATAGGCGCGGCCGAGCTTGAACTGCGCCGCGAGGTTGCCCTGCGCCGCGACATATTCGAGCGCGCGCACGGCGCCGGCCTGGTCGCCGGCGGTCGAATCGCGCATCCAGGCCTTGATCGCGTCGCGGGCATTGGCGAAGGGCGCCATCGGCAGCGCCATGTGGGCGGCGGGGCCGCTGGGCGCGGGCGCGATCGAACGCGTGCTCAAAGCCGCGCTTCCCCCCCCGGCGCCGAGCCCCGGCTCCGGCAGCGCCACGCCCGGAATCGGCCGCGGCGGCACGGGCGCGGCCCGGCCGGGCGCGACATCCTGCGCCCAGGCGGCGCAGGGGCCGCCAAGGATCAGGAACAGGGCTACGAAGGATGCGTCAGATATCCGCATAGCAATGGGTCTCGGCTGCCCCTCCCGGGTGGGTCACGGCCCCACCTTTCGCGGAACCGACCGTTTGCGCGTATTTCCACAGCGCGCCCGATGCGTAATCGGTCTTGCGCGGTGTCCATTCCTTACGACGCTCTCCAAGTTCGGCATCAGAAAGGCGGACTGCGAGCTTTCCTGTGATCGCGTCGAGCTCGATAATGTCGCCGTCGCGGATCAACGCGATCGGGCCTCCGACCGCGGCTTCAGGCCCGACATGGCCGACGCAGAAGCCGCGCGTCGCGCCGGAAAAGCGCCCGTCCGTGATCAGCGCGACCTTGTCGCCCATGCCCTGGCCGTAGAGCGCGGCGGTGGTCGAGAGCATCTCGCGCATGCCGGGACCGCCCTTGGGGCCCTCGTAACGGATCACCAGCACGTCGCCGACCTCGTAGCGCTTCTGGCTGACGGCCGCGAAGGCGTCCTCCTCGCAATCGAAGCAGCGCGCCGGGCCCGAAAACACGAGCTGCTCGGTGGTCATGCCGGCGACCTTCACGATCGCGCCCTCGGGCGCGAGATTGCCGCGCAGGCCGACGACGCCGCCATTGGGCGAGAGCGGGGCGTTGGCGGCGCGCACCACGTCCTGGTCGCCGTTCCATTTCACGCTAGCCATGTTCTCGGCGATGGTGCGGCCGGTCACGGTCATGCAGTCGCCATGCAGGAAACCGTGGTCGAGCAGCGTCTTCATCAGCAGCGGGATGCCGCCGACCTCGAACATGTCCTTGGCGACGTATTTTCCGCCGGGCTTGAGATCGGCGATGTAGGGCGTCTTCCTGAAGATCTCGGCGACGTCGAACAGGTCGAAGGCGATGCCGCATTCATGCGCGATCGCCGGCAGGTGCAGCGCCGCGTTGGTCGAGCCGCCCGAGGCCGCGACGACCGTCGCCGCGTTCTCGAGCGCCTTGAGCGTTACAATGTCGCGCGGACGGATGTTGCGGGCGATCAGCTCCATCACCATCTCGCCAGCGGTGTAGCAGAAGGTGTCGCGCACGTCGTAGGGCGCCGGCGCGCCGCAGGAATAGGGCAGCGCCAGGCCGATCGCCTCGGCGACCGTCGCCATGGTGTTGGCGGTGAACTGCGCGCCGCAGGACCCCGACGACGGGCAGGCCGCCTCCTCCAGCTCCTTCAGGTCCTCGTCCGACATCGCGCCGACCGAATGCTTGCCGACCGCCTCGAACACGTCCTGGACGGTGACCGGCCGGCCCTTGAAGCGGCCGGGCAGGATCGAACCGCCATAGATGAAGATCGACGGCACGTTGAGGCGCACCATCGCCATCATCATGCCGGGCAGCGACTTGTCGCAGCCGGCGAGGCCGACGAGCGCGTCGTAGCAATGGCCGCGCATGGTCAATTCAACCGAGTCGGCGATGACCTCGCGCGAGGCGAGCGAGGACTTCATGCCCTGGTGGCCCATGGCGATGCCGTCGGTCACGGTGATGGTGCAGAACTCGCGCGGCGTGCCGTTGGCCGAGGCGACGCCCTTCTTGACGGCCTGGGCCTGGCGCATCAGCGCGATGTTGCAGGGCGCGGCCTCGTTCCAGCACGAGGCGACGCCGACGAAGGGCTGCGAAATCTGCCGCGAGGTCATGCCCATCGCGTAGTAGTAGGAGCGATGCGGCGCGCGGGCCGGGCCGACGCTCACATGCCGGCTGGGCAGCGTGGACTTGTCGAAAACGCGCGCATCCATCGTCTTTTCCCCGCTCCGCCCGGCACTCGTCACGCATGGGGGATGTGCCATGAGGGCCGAACCGGGCGCAACGTCACTAGCAAGCCGACAGCAAGCAAGGTTAACCTGCGCCATCCTGCCGCACAGACTTTAATTCTTCTATATCTCAGTCGCTTATCGCGCCTCACTGCTGAGGCCGCTTTGTGGCGGCATCGCGGCAATCGCCTCGCCATGGGGCCGGTGCGCGGCAATGCGCGGAACTGTTGCGACGATGTCACAAAAGCAGGGCGACGCCGGGTCTTACAGCACCATCGGCAGGACGAAGAAGCCGCCGACCACCACGACGAGCAGCGCCAGCGCCGTCATCGGCAGGTGCTTCTCGATGAAGATGCGGATGTCGTCGCCATAGTAGCGCAACGCCACCGCGATCATCATGAAGAAGGTGACCCGCGAGACCACCATGCCGATGGTGAACTTCCAGATGTCGAAATGCAGGAAACCGGACATGATCGTGACGATCTTGAACGGGATCGGGGTCAGCCCCTTGGTGACCAGAACCCAGAACCAGAAATCCTGCGAGGTCGAGATCAGCTGCGCCGCCTTGTCCTGCAGGCCGTAGATGCTGATCAGCCAGATGCCGACCGACTCGTACAGGAAAGCGCCGATCGCATAGCCGAGATAGCCGCCCAGCACCGCTCCGAGCGAGCAGATTCCGGCATAGAACCAGGCACGATCGGGCCTGGCGATGCACATCGGCAGCAGCAGCGGGATCGGCGGCAGCGGACTGAACGAGCTTTCGACGAAGGTCAGCGCGAACAGGAGCCAGGGGGCGCCGGGGTGGGACGCGTAGGATACGCACCAGTCATAGGCTCGCTTGAGCATGGGTCTTGAACAACCGATCCTGGGTTATCGATCTGGATGCGCGCATGGCTGGGCTGCATGGAGTGCATCTAAGCGAATTTGATGGAGAATGCCAGCGATCGGTTACGTCAACGTCAATTTGAAGACGATGGCGTGGCGTCGAGGTGGCGGCCGGCGGTGACCTGGCCGCCTCATGCGGGCTTCATTCCCGGCCGGCCGGATTCGACGACGAAGCTGGCCTTGGTTGCGACCGGCGCGCCGGCCTGCGAGACCTTGTCGAGCAAGCGGTAGTCGGCCTGCCAGCGCTCGCGCCGGACGCTGTGGCGCATATAGCCGCGCTGGTTGTTGAAATAGCCGATATGCGGGTTCTTCTGCAGCCCGACCTTGCCGGCCCGCGTCATCTCGGCGCCGTCGCCGCCGGAGGTGATCGAGGTCGCGACGAACTCGACGCCGAGCGTCTTCGAGCTCAAATCGTCGAAATTGGCCTTCAGCTCGCCGGCCCAGTTCTGGTGGATGTCGCCGGTCAGGACGACCGGGTTCGACAGGCGCGAGCCCTCGATCGCCTCGAACAGGCGCTGGCGCGCCGCGACCGCGCCGTCCCATTTGTCCATGTTGTAGCCGATCGCGGCGGGATCGGGATCGCGGTCGTGGCGCATCACCATGACCTGCTGCGCCAGCACGTTCCAGCGCGCCTTCGAGGCGCGGAAGCCCTCGCCGAGCCAAGCCTCCTGGCGCTCGCCGAGCATGGTGTTCTCGGGCTTCAGAGCGTCGGCGCAGGCGGCGTGAGAGCCGTCGCCGCAGGGTTGGTCGCTGCGATACTGGCGCGTGTCGAGCACGTCGATCTGGGCGAGGTCGCCATAATGGAAGCGGCGATAGGCCTGGATATTCGGCCCCTGCGGCATCGCCGAGCGACGCAGCGGCATGTGCTCGTACCAGGCCTGGAAGCCGGCGGCGCGGCGCAGCGCGAAGATCTCGGGCGGCACGCCCTCCTCTTCCGAGACGAAGCCGGCCCAGTTGTTGTCGATCTCGTGGTCGTCGAAGGAGACGAGCCACGGGGCCGAGGCATGGGCCGCCTGCAGGTCCGGATCGGTCTTGTAGAGCGCGTAGCGCCGGCGATAGTCCGACAGCGCGTAGATCTCGGCCGGCTCGCCGGGCATCACCCTGGCGACGTGCAGGGGCCGCTCCCCGGGACGCACGACGCGATACTCGTAGATGTAGTCGCCATAGTGGTAGATGAAGTCGAAGCGCTCGGCCGCCGCATGCGCGAACGCCGTGAAGAAACCGTCCTCGTAGCGCTGGCAGCCGAGCACGCCGAAATTCACCTGCTCGACCGGCGCGTCCGCCGCCGGGAAGGTGCGGCTGCGGCCGGTGACGCTGCGCTCGTCGCCGCAGGTGAAGCGATAGAAATAGTCCCGGTTCGGCTCCAGCCCCGCGACCTCGACATGGACCGCATGGCCGAGTTCCGGCCGCGCCAGCGCCGTGCCGCGCTGGACGACGCGGCGCATGTTCGACTCCGTCGCGACCGCCCACTCGACCTCGACCGCCTTCATAGGCATGCCGCCGTTATCGGCCAGCGGCAGCGGCGCGAGCTTCGTCCAGATCACGAAGCCGTCGGGCGCGGGATCGCCGGAGGCGACGCCGAGCGAGAACGGATAGGTCGCGAAGACGGGCTTGGCCCAGACGCGCTGGTCGAGCGCGCCGCCGCCGGTCAACAGCAGGCCCGAGGCGACCAGCCCCCGCACCAGCTCGCGCCGCGAGGGCGTGCCGGCCTGCGTGACGAAGTCGTCGATCGGGAAGCGGCCGAAGGCGTTGCGGGCGAACATGGCGAAGGCTCCCTCTGGAAGACTGGAACGCTACCAGACTTTCCGCGACGCCGGCGTGACGATCGGACCGGAAAGTGGAAACCACTTTTCGGAACAATCCGATGCATATCAAGAAGATCGATCGCCATATTGCGTCCGATGGGACGCAAGGCGATCGGGCGCTTAGCCGAGGCGCGCCAGCGCCTCCTCGATCTTGCGCTTGCGGGCTTCCGCGGCCGCCTTGCGCTCGCGGTTCTCCTCGACGACCTCTTCGGGCGCGCGCGCCATGAAATCGGGATTGCCGAGCTTCCTGTCGACGACCGCGATGTCCTGGTCGAGCTTGACCAGTTCCTTCTCAAGCCGCGACCGCTCGACATCGAGGTCGATGATGCCGGCCAGCGGCAGCGCCGCGACCTCGCCGCGCACGATGATCTGGGCCGACTGCGCCGGCGCGGTCTCGCTGAAGGCGATCCCGGAGACCCGCGCCAGCCGCTCGATCATCGGGGCCCAGGCCTCGATCGCGGCCCGCGTCGCGGGCTGAGCATTGACCAGCACCAGCGATGATTGCGTCCCGGCGGGAAGGTTGATCTCGGAGCGGACCGAACGGATCTCGGAGACCAGGTCGACGACGAAGCCGATCTCGGCCTCCGCTTGCGCGTCGCGCAAGGCGGCGAGCTCCGGCCAATGCGTCAGGCAGACCAGCGCGTCGTCGCCCGAAGCCAGCTTGCGCGGCGCGCCCTCGCCCGCCTTCTGCGCCCAGAGTTCTTCCGTCAGGAACGGCATGAAGGGATGCAGCAGCTGGCAGATCAGGTCGAGACAAAAGGCGATCGTCGCCTGCGTCTCGGCTTTCACGGCCGGATCGACGCTCTCGCCCTGCAGCACAGGCTTGGCGAGTTCGAGATACCAGTCGCAGAACTGGCCCCAGACGAAGCGATAGGCCGCGCCCGCCGCCTCGTTGAACCTGAAGCTCGGGATGCCGGCGGCGATCTCGTCGGCGGCGCTCGCCGCCTCGCTCAGGATCCAGCGATTGAGCGGCTGCATAACGGCCGACGGATCGAAATCCGCGACGCGGGCGCAGCCGTTCAGCTCGGCGAAGCGCGCCGCGTTCCAGATCTTGGTCGCGAAGTTGCGATAGCCCTCGACGCGGTTGGTCGCGAGCTTGATGTCGCGCCCCTGCGCGGCCATGGACATCAGCGTGAAGCGCAACGCGTCCGCCCCGTACTGGTCGATCAGGACCAGCGGGTCGATGACGTTGCCCTTCGACTTCGACATCTTCGCGCCCTTCTCGTCGCGAACGATGGCGTGGATGTAGACGTCCCTGAACGGCGCCTCGTCCATGAAGTTGAGGCCCATCATCATCATCCGGGCGACCCAGAAGAAGATGATGTCGAACGCCGTGACCAGCGTCGCGGTCGGGTAGTAGCGCTTCAGCTCCGCCGTCTCCTCCGGCCAGCCCAGCGTCGAGAACGGCCACAGCGCCGACGAGAACCAGGTGTCGAGCACGTCCTCGTCGCGGGTGAGCTGGACCGGCCCGCCATAGTGGCCCATCGCCAGCGCCTGCGCGGCGGCTTCCGATTCGGCGACGAAGACCTCGCCGTCGGGCCCGTACCAGGCCGGGATCTGATGGCCCCACCAGAGCTGGCGCGAGACGCACCACGGCTCGATGTTCTCCAGCCAGTCGAAATAGACCTTGTTCCAGCTCCCGGGCGTGATCGTCGTGCGGCCGTCCCTGACCGCCGCCAAGGCGCGCTCGGCCAGCGGCTTGACGTCGACATACCACTGGTCGGTCAGCCAGGGCTCGATCACGACATCCGAGCGGTCGCCATGCGGGACGGTGTTGGTGTTCGGCTCGATCCTGGCGAGGAAGCCGCGCTCGGCCATCAGCGCGACGACGCGCTTGCGCGCCGCGAAACGGTCCTGCCCGTGCAGCGCCATCGTCTCCGCGTCCGGCGAGGCGCCCTCGAGAAAGTCGGCATTGTCCTGAATCAGGATGCGAGCCTCGCCGTCCAGCATGTTGACGATGCGCAGCTTCTGGCGCTTGCCGACATCGAAGTCGTTGAAGTCGTGCGCCGGCGTGATCTTGACCGCGCCGGTGCCCTTCTCGGGATCGGCATAGTCGTCGCCGACCAGCGGGATGACGCGCCCGACCAGCGGCAGCACCGCATTGCGGCCGATCAGGTGCCCCAGCTTTTCGTTCTCCGGATGGATCGCGACGCCGGTGTCGCCCAGCATCGTCTCCGGCCGCGTCGTCGCGACCTGGACATAGGTGGACGGATCGTCGGCGTCGTAGGTCGCGCCTTCGAGCGGATAGTTGAAATAATACAGATGCCCGCCGGGATCGCGGTTCAGCACCTTTTCCAGTTTCGCGGCGTCGAACGCCTCCTCCCCGCCGCGCTTCCATTTGAACGAACCGGTCTTCTCGACCTGCACGACCTCGAGGTCGGAGATCGCGGTCTGGAACTTCGGGTCCCAGTTGACCAGCCTTTTGGCGCGGTAGATCAGGCCCTGCTTGTGCAGGGCGACGAACACCTTGAGGACGGCGGCCGAGAGCCCCTCGTCCATGGTGAAGCGCTCGCGCGACCAGTCGCAGGACGCGCCGAGCCGCTTGAGCTGGTTGACGATCGTCCCGCCGGATTCCTCCTTCCAGGCCCAGACCTCCCTGAGGAAGTCCTCGCGGCTCATGTCGCGGCGCGAGACGTTGCGCTCGGCGGCGAGCTTGCGCTCGACCACCATCTGCGTCGCGATGCCGGCATGGTCGGTGCCGGGCTGCCAGAGCACGTCCTTGCCGCGCATGCGCTCTAAGCGGCAGAGCGCGTCCTGCAGCGTGTTGTTGAGCGCATGGCCCATATGCAGCGAGCCGGTGACGTTCGGCGGCGGGATGACGATGCAATAGGGCTCGGCGCCGGGGGCCGCGCCGCGACCGGCCTTGAAGGCCTCCGCCTTCTCCCAGGCTGCGCTGACGCGCGCCTCGACGGCCACGGGCTCGAATGTCTTGTCCATCATCGCTTCGCTCGAACGAAAAAGCGGCCGGGGGAGCACCCCGGCCGCGAAAAATCAGAGGCCGAAAAGGTCGGGAGACCTAAGAGCCCATGCGGGGCCCACCCGTCAACGGCTACCTGCCGGGCGCCCGATATGGCGATGCCGGCTCAGTCCGCCAGATTGGACTGGAGAAACCAGAGCGACTTGTCGAGCGTCTGCGAATAGGCGGTCAGCATGTCGGCTGTACCTGCGTCGCCCGCCTCGTCGGCGGCGTCGATCGCCTCGCGCACCAGATTGGCGGCGGCGGCATAGCGCTCGATCAGGGCGTTGAGGTGCTCCCGGATCGCGATGGTCTCGGCCGGGTAGGCTTTCAGGCTCGTCGCCTTCGCCGTGGTCTGCGTCGTGCCGAGCGCGACGCCGCCGAGCTGGACGATCCGCTCCGCGACCTCGTCGACATGCTTGTCGAGCTCGCCGCGGAAACCGTCGAGCATCAGATGGATGCCGATGAAGCCCGGCCCCTTGACGTTCCAGTGCGCCTGCTTGGTCAGCAGCGCGAGGTCGATGCCGTCGGCGAGCCTCGCATTGAGCAGGCCGGCGATCTCGGCCTTGGCGTTCGAGGTCAGGTCGACCTTGCTGGAGCGGACGATCTTGCTGGAGGCGGCCGATTTCGCGGCGGTCTTGGGCGCTGGCGTCTTCATGATCTCACCTTCGGGCGTGGCGGTTGCGAGGCGGCGCGGCGCGGCCGTCCTAACCGCCAACTACGCATGAGGCCGGCGCGCGTTCCCCTCGGCGCGTTTCTGGGCGTAAGGCGGAACCAGCGCGTCCTCCGCTGGTTGAGCCTGCAACCCGAGAGGAGCCGCCATGACCCACAACACCGACCAAGACCGCGCCTGGGAGATGATCGAGCAGATCGGCATGTGCATGCTGGTGACCCATGACGGGTCCGGCGACCAGCTTCGCGCCCGCCCGATGGACGCCCATGCCGCCCGCGAGGAGGACGCGATCTATTTCCTCACCGACATCCGCAGCCACAAGGACGACGAGGTCGAGATCAACGACAATGTCTGCCTGACCTTCGCCGACAATGGCGGCTGGCGTTTCGTCTCCGTGACCGGCACCGCCAACGTGCTCGACGACCGCCGCAAGGTCCACGAGCTCTGGACGCCCGACAACAAGGCGTTCTGGGACGGCAAGGACGATCCCAACATCCGCGTGCTGAAGGTGAGGCCGTCGCAGGCCGAGTTCTGGGACAGCCCCGGCAAGATCGTTTCCACCGTCAAGATGGCGACCGCCGCCATCACCGGATCGAAGCCTTCGCTGGGCGAGAACCGCAAGGTCCTGCTCTGAGCGCCGCCGATCGACCCAACGTCAAGGACAGGACAATCCCATGAATATTCTCGTTCACGCGCTCGGAGCCTGGTTCGCGACCGAAGCCGCGTCGGGCCGCTATCCGCGCCCCGTCGCGGTCGGCATCGCCATGCTGGTCTCGCGGCTGGGCGCGCCGACTGCGGTGCTGACGCTCGCCGGCCTCGCCTACAAGAAGCTGCGCGATGAGGGCGCTTTCGAGCGGCTCCAGACAGCACCCGCCCGGCGGCGCACGACGCGGCGCTGATCACGCGGGCGCGTTCAGGGGTCAGGCGCCGCTTGGAGTGAGGGCAGGCTCGCTTCGGCGGGCCTGTCTGGCTTGCGCCAGCCTTGCGTCAGTGACGCCCGCCGCGGGCGACGCGCTCGATCTCGGCCCGGACCAGCCGCTCGACCATGGTCGGCAGGTTGTCGTCGAGCCAAGTCTTGAGCATCGGCTTCAGCATGTCCTTGACCAGATCCTCGAGCGTGCGGGCATTGTTGCTCAGCACCGTATGGGCGAGCTGGCCGAACGCGTTGTTGACGGCCGAACTGGTCTGGTCGGATAGAAGCTGCGCCATGTCGAATGGCGTGGCCGCCGCAGGAGCGGGCTCGGGCGGCGCGGCGAAGGCCGGCATCTGCGGCGGCACGAAGGCCTGCGGCGGCGGCGCGACGGGCTGCGGCGCGGGTTCGGGCTCGGCGTGATCGAGGAAATCGATGTCGCCGGCCGCCTCATCGGCAGGCGGCGCGGGTTCCGGCTCGACCGGCGCGGCGGCAACGGCCGGCGCCGGCGCCGCGATCAGATCGGCCTCGGTCCCGAGATCGAGCACATCCTCGTCGAGATCGACCGGCGCGGCGGCGGGCGCAGCCTCGACAGCGACCGGCGCAGCCTCGGAGGCCGGCTCCTCGGCCGGCTTGACCTCGTCATCCGCGATGATCCGCCGGATCGAGGCGAGAATCTCCTCCATCGACGGTTCGGCGGGCTTCGCTTGCGCGTTCATTTGGGGTCCGCAGCACTAGAGGCGACAGAATCAACGCCGCTAAGTCCTGAGTATTTCACGCGGACTCGGTCAGGCAAGGCGGCTTTCGGGCCGCCCACAGGAGAAATCCGTGCTGTTGCCCGAAAACCGCCCTTGCCCAGGGGCCGCGGCGTGCCTGGCTCAGCGCCCGTCCGGGGTCTGCGTGCCCCAGAGCAGGGTCTTGACCTGGTCGTAATGGCGACGCGCATCGTAGGGTTCGGTCTTGAGCTTAAGCGTGTCGGCCGAGAGCCGGCCGACCGAGGAGAGCACCGAATAGGAGGCGACGACCCGGTCGCGCTGCGCCGTCACCAGCGTCGAGCGGGCGCTGACCAGCTCCTGCTGGGCGTTCAGCACGTCGAGCGTGGTGCGCTGGCCGACCTTGGCCTCCTCGCGCACGCCCGCAAGCGCCGTCTCGGCCGCCTGGACCTGGGCTTGGGCCGCCACGATCTGCGCCTTGGCGGCCTCGAGCCCGCCCCAGGCCGAGACCACCGCAGCGCGCACCGTGTCGCGCTGCGTATCGACCTCGATCCGGCGCTGCCCGGCCGTCTCCTTGGCCTGACGCGTGCGCGAATAGACTTGGCCGCCCTCGTAGATCGGGATCGTCAGCGTGCCGACGACGCTGGCCGAGGCGCGGTTGTCGCCGAAGGCGGTCGAATCATAGCGCTGCTGCACCGTGCCGCGCACGCCCAGCACCGGGTAGAGATCGGCCTCGGTGACCTTGACCTGCAGCTCGGCGGCATCGACCCCGTGCAGCGAGGCGATGATCGCCGGATGTCCGGACAGGGCCGTCTCCAGCGCGGTCGGCAGGGATTTCGGCAGGAGGTTCTCGACCGGTCGGCCGGGGGCCAGCGCGCGGGGCTCGATGCCGACATTCTGGCGGTAGCGCGCGATCGAGGTCTTCAGATTCGATTCGGCCAGGATCGCCTGCGACTGCGACTGCGACAGCCGCGCCTCGGCCTGGGCGACGTCGGTGCGCGTGACCTCGCCGACCTGGAAGCGGTCGCGCGTCTGGCGCAGCTGCTCTTCCAGAACCTCGACGTTGTTGCGGTTGAGATTGAGGATCGCGGTGTCGCGCAGCACGTTCATATAGGACGTCGCGGCGTCGAGCAGGACGTTCTGCTCGGTGTTGCGCAGCGTGGCGCGCGCGCCGAGCACCTGCGATTCGGCCTGGCTGACGGAATTGCGCGTTTTGCCGCCGTCGAAGATGTTCTGGTCGATGGTGACGCCCGCGCCGCGCGGCGCGAGACGCGCGATCTGGGTCGAATGCACGCCGCGCTGGGTGGCGCTTGCCGGCGTATCGGCCTCGATGAGGCTGGCGCCGATATCGGCAGAGGCGTTGATCCTGGGGCGATAGCCGGAGAGCGCCTGCGGCACGTTCTCGTTGGTGACGCGCACCGCGGCGCGCTGGGCGTTCAGCGTCGGATTGCCGGCATAGGCGCGCCCGAGCGCCGCCTCCATCGTCTGGGCCGACGCCGTGGTCGCGCCGGCATTCCAGACCCCGATCGCCGCCAGTGCGGCGAGCCCGAATCCGGCCGTCTTGCCATCGAAGAAATGTCGTTTCACTGGACGCCTCATGTGCGGACTCATGTCACGCCCAGGCATCGCCCCAGCCTCGGCATACGATAACGGCACGATACATAGCCCTCCCGCGCCGCCGCGCCAACGCCGCGTTAACACCCGTTCAGGTTTCGGTGCCGCAGTGCCACAAAAATGCGACACCCGCGCTCAGAAGACGAAGGCGGGAGGTCGGCGGAACTCGGCCAAGGCCGGCGCCGCCGCATCGAAAACGGGCCGTCCGGACACGGTCTGCCCCGATTTTCGGTAAAGCCTGACGCGGGCGGCGCGGCCCAGTCCCTCGACCGCGATAAGCCGCCCCTCGCTCGCCAGCAGGGAAAACAGATCCTCCGGCGGCTCCTCGCAGGCGCCGCTGACCAGGATCGCGTCGAACGATTCGGGGGCCGGGCGCTCTCCCGTCGCCGCCGCGCCGCTGTCGGCGAGCGCGCCGGCGCCCAGCGCGAGAGCCGCGGCATCGGGCTCCCAGAGCGTCGCCGCCGCGCCCATCGCGGCCATCAGCGCCGCGCCGTATCCGGAGCCGCCGCCGAATTCGAGCGCGCGCTCGCCCGGCTGCAGATCCAGGGCCTGGATCATCCGAGCGATCACCATCGG
This sequence comes from Allobosea sp. GW821-FHT12C12, assembly GCF_058807355.1. Classification (NCBI taxonomy): domain Bacteria; kingdom Pseudomonadati; phylum Pseudomonadota; class Alphaproteobacteria; order Hyphomicrobiales; family Alloboseaceae; genus Allobosea; species Allobosea sp. GW821-FHT12C12. The sequence continues at coordinate 27,253 of NZ_JBXAQP010000018.1, read as the reverse complement.
CGCCATCAGCGCCCGGCCGGTGCCCGGCAGCGGCACGGACTGGTCGAGATAGGCCAGATGCGACAGCGCCGCGGGCAGGAAGGCCTCGCGCGCAACCTGGTCGGCGGCGGCGAGCATGGCCCGGTCGGTGACGTCGTAGGTCCGCAACTGGCAATCCACCATCATGCGGCGCAATTCGGCGAAGCTGTCCATCTCGAGAATTCCCGTCGCTGCGGCGATGGCGAACTATCGCAAACCCGGAAACGCCGCCGCCATCACGTCCTGCTTCATGTTCGACGGTAGCCGAAAAGGCAAGGTCGGAGGCTTTGCGCGGCGCGAGGATTTCAAGACGATCGCAGGTTCGGAAATTTGGAGGCCTCGCCCGGAATCGAACCGGGGTGCAAGGATTTGCAGTCCTCTGCGTAACCACTCCGCCACGAGGCCGTCCCGAACGCCGCGCCGGCGGAGCGCTGCGTCGTCGAGACCGGCGTCTAACCACATGCCGGCCGCGCCCGCAAGCCACCGGGCATCGTCATGCCCCGGTTCGGGCGTCCTCGCCCGCGCCGTTCGGGCGATGGCCGATCCCGGCGCGCGGCGTCGCGCCGGCACGATGGCGTTGAGCAGGCGCCAAACCCGATTTCGTCCGACGGGTATCGCTTCGCAAACGACCGCATCAAGCGAACGCGGGCGCCAATGAAAAGAGCCGCCCTTTTCAGGAATTTCGGAAACGAAATGCTAAGCGGGGGTTAACCGGATTCGACCCCGCGCGCGCAGATTATCTCGCAAGTGCGAAATCAGCCCAGGCGTTGGGCGGATCGCCGTCCCAGGCGGACGCCAGCGGCCGAGTGCCTAAATCATGTGCATATTTTCAAGCTTTTTCACTTGACGTTAACCGCTCAGAGCAAGGCTAGCGGCAAATGTTAACAGAATCATATAATCGCATGCATAAAATGCATGACGGAATTGAACGCGCGCCTCTGTGAGGGGCAGGCCGGTTCACTTATATGCAGTGCACAACGAATTCATCGCTGTGGGCGCCGACCCGAGCCGGAATAACCAAGGGACCACCTCCATGTTCGTCACCATGATCGCCGCCAAGATCCGCTCCTACCTGCGCTATCGCGAGACCGTCCGCGAGCTCTCCCGTCTGACCGACCGCGAGCTCGACGATCTCGGCTTGTCGCGCTCGGAGATCCCCTTCGTCGCGCGGACCCACGCCGCCGTCTGAGCGTATCCGCTCCAACGGTAGTTCTCCCGGGTTTTCGCGCCCTCCCCTCGAAAGCCCGGTTCTGAGAGCGAATGCCCGCCGCAAGGCGGGCATTTTGCGTTTCAGGGCGCCTGCGCGACGCGCGCTCCCTTGACCTGCGCGCCTGCCGCGGACACATGCCACGGATGACGCAAAACCCCGTTCACATCGTCGGCGGCGGTCTCGCCGGCTCCGAGGCCGCCTGGCAGATCGCGGAGGCCGGCGTTCCCGTCGTCCTGCACGAGATGCGCCCCGTGCGCGGCACCGACGCGCACAAGACCGGCGGCCTCGCCGAACTCGTCTGCTCGAACTCGTTCCGCTCCGACGATTCGCTCGGCAACGCCGTCGGCCAGCTGCATTGGGAGATGCGCCGGCTCGGCTCGCTGATCATGGCCGAGGGCGACGCCCATCAGGTGCCGGCCGGCGGCGCGCTCGCGGTCGATCGCGACGGGTTCTCGCGAGGCGTGACGCAGGCGCTCGAGGCCCATCCGCTGGTGACGATCGACCGGGGCGAGATCGCGGGCCTGCCGCCGGCGGAATGGGACAACGTCATCGTCGCGACCGGCCCCCTCACCTCGCCCGCGCTCGCCGAGGGCCTGAAGGCGCTGACCGGCGAGAGCGAACTCGCCTTCTTCGACGCGATCGCGCCGATCGTCCATTTCGACTCGGTCGACATGGGCAAGGCCTGGTTCCAGTCGCGCTACGACAAGGCGGGCCCCGGCGGCACCGGCGCCGACTACATCAACTGCCCGCTCGACCGCGACCAGTACGAGGCCTTCGTCGACGCGCTGCTCGCCGCCGAGACGACCGAGTTCAAGGAATGGGAGGGCACGCCCTATTTCGACGGCTGCCTGCCGATCGAGGTGATGGCTGAGCGCGGCCGCGAGACGCTGCGCTGGGGGCCGATGAAGCCGGTCGGGCTGACCAACAGGCACAACCCCACCGTCAAGGCCCATGCGGTGGTCCAGCTCCGGCAGGACAACGCGCTCGGCACGCTGTTCAACATGACCGGCTTCCAGACCAAGCTGAAATACGGCGCTCAAGGAGCGATCTTCCGGATGATCCCCGGTCTCGAGCAGGCCGAGTTCGCCCGCCTCGGCGGCATCCACCGCAACACCTATCTGAACTCGCCGAAGCTGCTGGACGGGCGCCTGCGGCTCAAGGCCGATCCGCGCCTGCGCTTCGCCGGCCAGATCACCGGCTGCGAAGGCTATGTCGAAAGCGCCGCGATCGGGCTTCTGGCGGGGCGCATGGCGGCGGCGGAACGGCTCGGCCGGCCGCTCGCGCCGCCGCCCGCGACCACGGCGCTGGGCGCGCTCGTCAACCACATCACCGGCGGGCACATCCTCACGATCGACGAGGGTCCGCGCTCCTTCCAGCCGATGAACATCAACTTCGGCCTGTTCCCGCATATCGAGGGCCAGGCGACGCATGGCCCCGACGGCAAGAAGCTGAAGGGCCCGGCCAGGAGCGTCGCGCGCAAGCATGCCCTGACGGCGCGCGCCAAGGCGGAGATGGCGGCCTGGGCCGGCGGCGGCGCGCAGGCGGCCGGGTAGCGGGCGCGGGCCGGGACGCGATCGCCGGAGAGGCGGCTTTGTCCCGCCGCCGGCATGTGAAAGGGGTTGCGCCCGCCAGGTGGCGTGGGTATACGCGGCCACGATCCCGGATAGCTCAGCGGTAGAGCAATCGACTGTTAATCGATTGGTCGCAGGTTCGAATCCTGCTCCGGGAGCCAGCGTCTTTCAAAGAGCCCGGATGCAGCCGCGTCCGGGCTTTTTTGCCGTGTCGGTCATGCGGCTGGCCGGCTCGCGGCGCGAATGTTCGCAGCGATCATCAAGCTCAGATGCAATGACGATTGCATCATGTCCCGATCGAACGCCCGGCTCCGGCTCGATCAGGCAGCCGATTCGCATGCTTCGTCTTGTCATGAGACGGCCAGGGCAGCGCAGTTCGGCTTGGCGACAGGCCGGATTCAATAGAAAAATCTCGGAAAACATGGCTCGACGTTGAAATGGCAAGGTTTGAGCTTGCGGCGAGCACAAGCCACGCTGTAATCTCTAGAACTGAACGGGAGATAACTCGCCGAGCTTTGGCGATGCAGGGTCTGCCCGCTGGTCGTCGTCGCCTTTTTCATCTCCCGGAGCCCTCATGTCTGAGAACAATGTCGAACTGGTCGAACTCTCGGCCATGGTCGTGGCGGCCTATGTCGGCCACAACAATGTCACCCGCGCCGACCTGCCGTCGCTGATCGAGAACGTCCATGCCGCGCTGGTCGGCCTCCGCAACGAACCGGCGGCCGCGCCCGCCGCCCCGCTGGTGCCGGCGGTCTCGATCAAGAAGTCGATCACGCCGGACTATCTGATCTGCCTCGAGGACGGGCTGAAGTTCAAATCGCTGAAGCGCCACCTCAACACCAAGTTCGGGCTCTCGGCCGACCAGTACCGCGCCAAATGGGGCCTGCCCTCCGATTATCCGATGGTCGCGCCGGCCTATGCCGAGCGCCGCTCCGCCATGGCGAAGTCGATCGGGCTCGGCCGCAAGCCCGCCGTTTCCGTCAGCGAGGCCGCCGCTCCCGCGCCCAGGGGCAAGCGCGGGCCCAAGCCCAAGACGGCCGCCTGACAAGATGTCTGTTTGAAAGGGCCGAGGCTGTTGCCGTCGGCAGCCTGACGACCGCCAAACAGGGCCGCCGCGCCGACAGGCGCGGCGGCCCTTTCGATTCCGGCCAAGGTTCCCGGAACAGCGCGACGCCAGCGCCGTTGTCCCCGCAATCACCCATGGGAGGACATCATGGCGACATCACCCAGGAAAGCGGGACAGCCCGAGGCGCTGGCGACATTCGCCGCGACCGCGCGCAATGCCGGCCGCAAGCCGAAGGAGATCGGGCTCGAGGCGACGCCCGAGACAAAGCCCGTCGCGACCTCGCCCAAGGCCAAGCAGGCCGCGGCGACCAAGGTTCTCCAGGAAGGCGTGACCGGCAGGAAGCGCGGCGCCGCCGAGGCGATCGACGCCCTGCCCGACCGTGCCGGCAAGAAACCGGCGGCCGGAAAGGCTCCGCGCTAGCCGGATGACCCGCTGGCCAGCCGCCGCGCCGCGCCCTAGCTTGGGGCCATGACCGCCTCGCTCTTCTGGTTTCGCGACGACCTCAGGCTCGCCGACAATCCCGCCTTGGCCTCGGCGCTGGCCCATGGGCCGACGCTCTGCCTCTACATTCTCGACGAGGGCGGGGATCGCCGGCCGCTCGGCGGCGCGGCGCGCTGGTGGCTGTCGCGCTCGCTGGCCGCGCTCGCGGCGGAGATCGAAAAGAAAGGCGGCGAGTTCGTGCTGATGCGCGGCGATCCCGCCAAGCTCATCCCCGAGATCGTCGAGGCGGCGAAGATCGACCATGTGACCTGGAACCGGCGCTACGAGGCGGCGACGATCGCGCTCGACAAGGGCCTGAAGGAGACATTGGGCGCCGCCGGCGTCACGGTCGGGAGCTTCAACGCCGCGCTGCTGAACGAGCCCTGGCAGGTCAAGGGCAAGTCCGGTGACTGGATGAAGGTGTTCACGCCCTATTGGCGCGCGGCGCGCGCGCGCGGCGAGCCGACGCCGCCACAACCCGCGCCGAAAAAGATCGACGCGCCGCCCTTGCCGAAAGCGCTGGCCAGGCAGGCGCTGACGCTGGCCGATCTCGACCTCGAGCCGACCAAGCCCGACTGGGCCGGCGGCATGCGGGCCGAATGGACGCCGGGCGAGGCCGGCGCGCGCGCGCGGCTGGACGATTTCCTCGGCGCCACCTTGCAGGGCTACGCCGAAGGCCGCAACCGGCCCGACCATCTCTCGACCTCGAAGCTCTCGCCGCATCTGCGCTTCGGCGAGATCGGCCCGCGCCAGATCTGGCACGCGACGCAAGCCGCGGTCGCCAGCGGCGAGGCCGCCGGCAGCGAGAGCGACGCGGAGAAATTCCTGTCCGAGGTCGGCTGGCGCGAGTTCTCCTATCACCTGCTGTTCCATAATCCCGATCTCGCGACGCGGAACTACAACCGTCGCTTCGACGACTTTCCCTGGAAGGCGAACGCGAAGGCGCTGAAGGCCTGGCGGCGCGGCCTGACCGGCTATCCTGTCGTCGACGCCGGCCTGCGCGAGCTCTGGACCACCGGCTGGATGCACAACCGCGTCCGCATGATCGTCGCCTCCTTCCTGATCAAGCACCTGCTGCTCGACTGGCGCGAGGGCGAACGCTGGTTCTGGGACACGCTCGTCGACGCGGACCCCGCCAACAATGCCGCGAGCTGGCAATGGGTCGCGGGCTCCGGCGCGGACGCCGCGCCCTATTACCGCATCTTCAACCCCGTCACCCAGGGCGAAAAATTCGATCCGAAGGGCGATTACGTCCGGCGCTGGTGCCCGGAACTCGCCAGACTTGACGATGCGCTGATCCACCAGCCTTCGGCCGCCTCGGCCGCCGAGCTGCGCGATGCCGGAATCGTGTTGGGCGAGACCTACCCGAAACCGCTGATCGGGCTCGACGTGGGGCGTCAAAGGGCGCTCGAAGCGCTGGCGACGTTGAAACCAGTTTGATTTTCTCGACGTAGTAGATCGAGAGACAAACTGCTGAGGACCTCGCCCCAGATGCGCATCGCCGTCATCGGCTCCGGCATCGCCGGAAACGCCGCAGCCTGGGCCCTGGCCACCGGCTCGCCGCACGAGATCGTCCTCTACGAGAAGGACGACCGGCTCGGCGGCCACTCGGCGACGGTCGAGATCGACCATGGCGGGACGCGCATTCCGGTCGATACCGGCTTCATCGTCTACAACGAACTGAACTACCCGAACCTGACGGCGCTGTTCGCGCATCTCGGCGTGCCGACCCGAAGCTCCGACATGGGCTTCGCCGTCTCGGCCGACGGCGGACGGCGCGAATGGGCCGGGCGCGGCGAGGGCATGATCGACGGCCTGTTCGCGAGGCGGCGCAACATCGTCTCGTTCTCGCACTACAGGATGATCGCGGAGATGTTCCGCTTCAACAGGGCGGCCAGCGCCGACCACCACGCCAACCGGCTCGGCGGCGTGACGATCGGCGAATATCTGGCGGCCGGCCGTTATTCGTCGACCTTCCGCGACGACTATCTCGCGCCGATGGGCGCGGCGATCTGGTCGATGCCGCGGTCGAAACTGCTCGGCTTCCCGGCGGCGAGCTTCATCGCCTTCTTCGAGAACCACCGCCTGCTGCACTGGGACCGGCCGAGCTGGCGCACCGTGACCGGCGGCTCCCGCGTCTATGTCGGGATGCTGACCGCGCCGTTCCGCGACCGCATCCGGCTCGGCTGCGCGGTGACCGCGATCAGCCGCGATGCCGGCGGCGTTGATGTGACGGACGCGAGCGGGACCGAACGCTTCGACCAGGTCGTGATCGCGGCCCATTCCGACCAGGCGCTCGCCATGCTCGCCAATGCCTCGGCCGAGGAGCGCGGCGTGCTCGGCGATATCGGCTATCGCCCCAACGACGTCTGGCTGCACCGCGACGAGAGCCTGATGCCGCGCCGCAAGGCGGCCTGGGCCGCCTGGAACGTGCTGGCCGGCGACGATCCGCAAGCCGAGCTGACGCTGACCTACTGGATGAACGCGCTGCAGGGCATCGACAAGGCCAAGCCCGTATTCGTCACGCTGAACCCGCCGGCGCCGCCGAAACCGGACCTCACCTTCGGGCGCTACACTTACAGCCACCCGCAATACGACCGGGCCGCGATCGCGGCTCAAGGCAGGCTCGCCGGCATCCAGGGCCGCGACCGGATCTGGTTCGCCGGCGCGTGGGCGGGCCATGGCTTCCACGAGGACGGGCTGAAGGCGGGGCTGAACGCGGCCGAGGCGCTCGGCGCGACGATCCCCTGGCGCAGCCCGGCCGCACCGCTGGCGGAGGCCGCCGAATGACGCAGGCTCGCGACATCGCGGCCCGGTTTCCGGCCCCGGCGAGCGCCGTCTCGCTCGTGCCGGGAACGGTGATGCATGCGCGCATGAAGCCGAAGGCCCATCGCTTCAGCTACCGCGTCTTCAACCTGCTGATCGACCTCGACCGCCTGGCCGAGGCAGGGCGCGCCAGCCGGCTCTTCCGCGTCGGGCCGGGTTTCGCGCTCGCCTCCTTCCGCGAGAGCGACCATGGCGACGGCAAGACGTCGCTGCGCGCCTATGTCGAGCGGCTGCTCCAGCCGACGGGCGTCGACATCGCCGGCGGACGCGTGCTGCTGCTGTGCTATCCGCGCATCCTCGGCTTCGTCTTCAATCCGATCTCGGTCTACCACTGCTACGATGCGCGGGGCGCGCTCGCGGCCGTGATCTACGAGGTCCGCAACACCTTCGGCGAGATGCACTCCTATGTCGCGCCGGTGCTGCCGGGCGAACTGAGCGAGGCCGGCCTGCGGCAGGAGCGCGACAAGCTGTTTTACGTCTCGCCCTTCCTCGACATGGCGCTGCGCTACCATTTCCGGCTGCTGCCGCCGACCGACGAGGTGCGGTTGCGCATTCTGGAAACAGACGCCGACGGCCCGATCCTCGCCGCGACCTTCACCGGCGCGCGGCGGGACCTGACCGGCGCGGCGCTTCTCGGACTATGCGCCGCGATTCCCTTCATGACGCTCAAGGTCGTGGCCGGCATCCATTGGGAGGCGCTGAAACTCTGGCTCAAGGGCGTGCGCATCGTCGCGCGACCCGCCCCGCCCGCCCCCGTCAGCTACGTCGCCCCGCCTCCGCAACCACCCGCCGCCTGGACGCAACACAGGCCCTTGACCGCTGTCGACAGCAGATGAGAGCCGCCATGAACGCGATGATCGCCGACCCCGCCGAAACCGGACCGGCCGCCCTGCTGGTCACCACGGCCAACGTCGCCGAGGTCTCGAAGGGCCTGTCCTTCGCCACGCGCCAGGCGCTGAAGCTCGCGGCGCGGCTGACGCGCGGCGCGCTGACGGTGACGCTGCCGGACGGGCGCAACCTGCTGTTCCAGGGCAGCGAACCCGGCCCGCATGCGCAGATCGAGGTCCATGATTTCCGCTTCGCCTCGCGACTCTCGGGCGGCGGCGATCTCGGCATCGCGGAAGCCTATCTGCGTCGCGAATGGGACACGCCCGACCTCGCCAGGTTCCTCGAACTGTTCGCGGCGAACTATCCGGTGATCCAGACCCTGCTCGCCGGCAAGCCGCTGGTCCGGCTCTGGCAGATGTTCCGGCATTTCCGCCGCCGCAACACCCGGTCGCAGGCGCGCAGGAACATCCACGCCCATTACGACCTCGGGAACAGCTTCTACGGCGCCTGGCTCGACCGGACGATGACCTATTCCTCGGCGATCTTCTCGCCCGGCTGCACCGATCTCGAAGCCGGCCAGACCCGAAAATACAAGGCGCTTGCCGAGCAGACCGGGATCAGGGCCGGCGACCATGTGCTGGAGATCGGCTGCGGCTGGGGCGGCTTCGCCGAATACGCCGCGCGCGAGATCGGCTGCAGGGTCACCGGCCTGACGATAAGCCGGGAGCAGTTCGACTTCGCCCAGAAGCGCATCGCGGATGCCGGCCTCTCCGACCGCGTCACCTTCAAGCTGCAGGACTATCGCGACGAGACCGGCACCTATGACCGGATCGCCTCGATCGAGATGTTCGAGGCCGTCGGCGAGGCGTTCTGGCCGGCCTATTTCGAGCAGTTGCACGACCGGCTCAGGCCCGGCGGCACCGCCGGCCTCCAGGTCATCACCATCCGGGACGAGAGCTTCAAGGTCTACCGCAGCGAGCTCGACTTCATCCGCGCCTACATCTTCCCCGGCGGCATGCTGCCGACGCCCTCGATCATGAAGGGGCTCGGCGCGAAATTCGGAGTGCCGCTGACGCATGAGCGCATCTTCGGGCTCGACTACGCCAACACGCTGGCGAGCTGGCGCGACAGCTTCCGCGCCGCCTGGCCGCAACTGATCCCGATGGGTTTCGACGAGCGCTTCCGCCGAATGTGGGAATACTACCTCGCCTATTGCGAGGCCGGCTTCCGCACCGGCAACATCGACGTCCGCCAGATGGTCTTCGCGAAGGCCTCGTGACGGAGACGACCATCGCGCCGAAGGCGGAGCCGGCGGAGCAGCGCTGGCCGGTGCTGCTGGCCTATGCGCTGCCGGCGCTGCCGCTGGCGGCGCTGAGCCTGCCCTTTTACGTGATGGTGCCGGAGTTCTACGCCCGCGACATCGGCCTGCCGATCGCGATCGTCGGCTATAGCCTTCTGCTGGTGCGCCTGCTCGACGCGGCCAGCGACCCGCTCGCCGGCTGGCTCGCCGACCGCTGGCGCCCCGGCTTCGGTCGCCGCCGGCTCTGGGTCGCGGCCTCCGCGCCGCTGGTCGCGCTCTCGGCCTGGTTCGTGCTCGCGCCGCCTGCCGACGCCACGGCGGCCTATCTCCTGCTCTGGGCCAGCCTGCTCTCCCTCGCCTGGACGGCGGCGCAGGTGCCCTATCAGGCCTGGGGAGCGGAACTCTCGCGCTCCTATGCCGGGCGCACCCGCGTCGCGGCCTTTCGCGAAAGCGCCACCGTCATCGGCACGCTGCTGGCGCTGGTCGTGCCTGCGTTGATCCAGAGCCGCGGCGGCGACGCGCGCGCCGGCCTGCTGGCGCTGGCCGCGCTGATCGGCCTGTCGCTGCCGGTGCTCGCGCTGATCGCGGTGTGGCGCACGCCCGAGCCGGTCGAGCGCTCGCGCGCGGCGCTGCTCTGGCGCGAGGGGCTCGACGGCATCCTGGCCAACCGACCGTTCCGGCGGCTGCTCGCGGCCTTCTTCATCAACAGCTTCGCCAACGGCCTGCCGGCGACGCTGTTCCTGTTCTTCGTCGCCGAGCGGCTCGGCAATCGCGACGCGGCCGGGCCGCTTTTGGTGCTGTACTTCCTCTGCGGGGTGCTCGGCGTGCCGTTCTGGCTCTGGCTCGCCGGACGAACCTCGAAGCACCGCGCCTGGGCCTGGGGCATGCTGCTCGCGGTCGCCTGCTTCGCTGGCGCGACCGTCCTGCGCGAGGGCGACGTCCTCGTCTTCGGCATCGTCTGCGTGCTGACGGGACTGGCGCTCGGCGCCGACGTCGTGCTGCCGGCCTCGATCCAGGCCGACGTCATCGACATCGACACGGCGCGGACCGGCTCGGAACGCGCCGGGCTCTATCTCGGCCTCTGGGCGCTGGCGACCAAGCTCGCCTTCGCGGGTGCGGTCGGCCTCGCCTTTCCGCTGCTCGGCTTGGCCGGCTTCGACCCGGCGGCGGGCGCGAAGACGGCGGCCGGGCTGATGATGCTCGGCCTGCTTTATGCCGGCCTGCCCTGCCTGCTCAAGCTCGGCGCGATCGCGCTGGTCTGGAATTTCCCGCTCGACCGCGCGGCGATGGGCGAAGTCGCGGCGAAGATCGCAACCCGACGGACCTGAGCGGCACAGGCCTCGGTGCGGCGGCGCAAAACGTCACGGCCAACATCGGGGAGCGTGAGCGTGGCGGCCACAAGCACCGGCGGCGAGGCCGGGCATGTGCTGCCGGAGGCCGCTCAATCCTTCCGCTTGTCCCAGCCGGTCGCCTTGGCCACCAGCCAGAAATAGGCAGGATAAGGCAACAGGTTCACCGCCTTGACGATGAAGGACAATCGGCGCGGGAAGGTGATCTCGAAACCGCCGCGTTCGAAGCCGTCGACCGTGCGGCGCGCCGCTTCGTCCGTCTTCATCAGGAACGGCATCGGAAAGTCGTTCTTGCGCGTCAGCGGCGTGTCGATGAAGCCCGGATTGACCACCTGCAGCCGGATGCCGAGCCTGTCGCAGTCGAACTTCAGCGCCTGGCAGAGATGGATCGCGGCGGCCTTGGAAGCGCCATAGGCCGCGGCCCTGGGCAGGCCGCCATAGCCGGCGGTCGAGGCGTTGACGGCGATCTGGCCGCGCTTGCGTTCCGTCATCCGCTCCAGCACGGCGGCCATGCCGCGCGCGACGCCGAGCGTGTTGACGGCGAAGGCCTTCTCGAAGGCTTCGACATCGAGCGAGCCCGCACGCGTATAGGGCGCGATTCCGGCGTTGAGAAAGGCGAGCGCGATCGGCCCGTGCACGCTCTCGATGCCGTCGACGACCTGCCGCATCGAGGCGGTGTCGGTCACGTCGCCGGCATGGGCGACGATGCGGCCTGACAAACCCTCGGCGCGTCTGGCGATCTCCTCCAGTTGCTCGAGCCGGCGCGCGGTGATCGCCACCGTCCAGCCGCGCCGCGCCAGTTCCAGCGCCACCGCCTCGCCGATGCCGGAACTCGCGCCCGTGATCCAGGCGACGCCGTCCTGCGGCTGCATGCGTGGCGGTGCCATGGGATCTCCGGAAAGCGAGCCGGCGGGATGCGGCCGTTCCAATCTAGGCGCGGCGGCGCAGTGGCGGAAGGCCTTGCTAGATCGCCCTGCGTCCCATCGGATGCAAAGTGACGACCTATCTCCTTGTTTAATCATCGGATTTTTCCGAAAAGCGGATTCCACTTTTCGGTCCGGCGCCCTAGTGGCGGAAGACCCTGCGCAGCAGGCGCATCACCGGGCCGGTCAATTTCAGCGGCGCGTCGGTTACGGCGAAGCAGATGCAGTCCTCGTCCGCATCGGCGACGGGGGTGTGGTCGAGCTCGGCGTCCGCGATGGCGATGTCGCCGCGGCGGTAGTGCCCGAGCGGGTCGGTGAAGCCGCCCTTGAGCAGCAGCGTGACCTCGTCGCCCTCATGGGTGTGCTGCGGCAGCCGCCGCCCGGCCTTGACCCAGTAGAGCACCGCCTCGCCGGCCTCGGTCTCGGCGACGCGGTATTCCCTGATGCCGGGCAGCTTGAGGCGCCAGGCGATGTCCTGCGCGCCGCGGCCGATCAGGCGCTGCAGCGGCGCGGGCAGCACGTCGGCGGCGATCTCTTTCGGCACGGTAGGATTATCCGCCCCGCTGCCGGACAGGATCGCCTCCAGCATGCGCTCGCGGTTCGCGAGCGGCTGCGCGACAGCAGCCGACAGATCGAGCGCGGCCAGATCCTCCAGCGCCGCGACGAAGCCCCGGTTCTCCGGCGACAGCGCGAGATGCGAGCCGACCAGCGCATGCAGCGGCGCGTTCAGGCCGCCACCGGCATAGGCGGCGAGCAGGGCGTCGATCGGGCGCGCTCGCGGTGTCTCGACCCGATGCAGATTCAAGGTGCGTCATCCTCGTCAGCCGGCCATCGCGACGATGGCTTCCGGTCCAGCGAAGGATCTACGCAGTTTCCTTTCGTCTGGATCAAGATCGCGTGAGGCATTCGGACATTCGGTGGAGGCGCGGCCGCCACGCCCGCTCATGGCGCTTCCGCGCGGCCGGTCATGGCGAACCGTCGCCGTTCCGTGCAATCTCCCGGTCGCGCCGGACGACCGCCGGCCTCGAACCGCACGAGACCCCCACCGATGCCGACCGAACTGCTGTTCCGCCAGGATGCCTATCTGCGCGAGGCGATCGCGACCGTCGAGGCCGTGACCGACCGCGGCGCGATCGTGCTCGACAGGACGGTGTTCTACGCGACCGGCGGCGGCCAGCCCGGCGACGCCGGCACGCTCGTCACGACAAACGGCCGCGAGATCGCGATCGGCGTCGCGATCCACGATCCCGACGACAGGAGCCGCGTGCTGCATGTCCCGCTCGAAGGACAGGCGCCGCCGGAAGCCGGCGAGACGGTGACGGCGCGGCTCGACTGGGACCGGCGCCTGAAGCGCATGCGCATCCACACCGCGCTGCATCTGCTCAGCGTCGTGCTGTCCTACCCTGTCACCGGCGGCGCGATCGGCGACGGCGACGGGCGGCTCGATTTCGACATTCCCGAAGGCGGGCTCGACAAGGCCGGGATCGCGGAGGCGCTGAACCGGCTCATCGCCGGCAGGGCCGAGGTGACCGAGCGCTGGATTACCGACGCCGAACTCGACGCCAATCCGGGCCTCGTCAAGACGATGCGGGTCGCGCCGCCGCGCGGCTCGGGCCGGGTCCGGCTGGTGGCGATCGGCGAGATCGATCTCCAGCCCTGCGGCGGCACCCATGTCCGCAACACGGCCGAGATCGGCCTTGTCGCGGTCACCGATATCGAGAAGAAGGGCAAGCAGAACCGGCGCGTCCGCATCGCGCTCGCCTGATCGTCATCATCGGCCGCCGGCAGGGCGGCCGAAACGCCCGAGGAACGCACATGGCCAAGGACAACGTCTTCGTCTCGACCGAATGGCTGGCCGAGCGCCTGAACGCGCCCGATGTCGTGGTCGTCGACGGCTCATGGTATCTGCCGGCGCACGACAAGGACCCTCATGCCGAATATGCCGAGCGCCGGATTCCGGGCGCGGTCCATTTCGACATCGACGCGGTCAAGGACGCGAACTCCAGCCTGCCGCACATGCTGCCCCGGCCGGAGGTGTTCGCGGCGGCTGTCGGGGCGATGGGCGTCGGCGACGGCATGCGCATCGTCGTCTATGACGGCCTGGGCTTGTTCTCCGCGCCGCGCGTGCGCTGGACCTTCAAGACTTTCGGCGCGCGCGACGTCGTCATCCTGGAAGGCGGCTTTCCAAAATGGCGGGCCGAAGGCCGCCCGGTCGAGGAAGGCCCGCCACGCGCCCGGGCGGCGAGAACCTTCACGGCAAGGCTCGACCATTCGGCCGTCGCCGACGCCGACGACGTCGCCAAGGCGCTGGCGGGCGGGACGGTGCAGGTCGTCGATGCGCGCCCGGCCGACCGTTTCCGCGGCGAGGCGCCCGAGCCCCGTCCCGGCGTGCGCTCCGGCCACATCCCCGGCTCGCTCAATCTGCCCTTCCCGGCGATCATGCGGGAGGGCCAGCTCAAGTCGCCCGAGGCGATCGCGGCCGCCTTCAGGGAGGCCGGCGTCGATCTCGACCGGCCGATGATCACGAGCTGCGGCTCCGGCGTCTCGGCCGCGATCCTGTCGGCCGCGCTGGAGACGATCGGCAAGCCGCCGCGCGCGATCTATGACGGCTCCTGGGCCGAATGGGGCACGAGCGACAGGCCGCTGGCGACCGGGCCTGCGAAGAGCGGGTGAGGCAATCTCAATAGCTCGCCCGGCCCCCCGACAGATCGAACACGCCCCCTGTCGAGAACGAGCATTCGTCGCTCGACAGCCACAGCACCAGCCGCGCCACCTCGTCGATCTCGACGAAGCGGCCCATCGGGATGCGGCCAAGGATGTCGGCGCGGCGCTCGCCCGAGATTTCCTTCGCCATCGCCGTCTCGGCGGCGGCCGGCGTCACGGCGGTGACGATGATGCCGTCGCGGGCGCATTCCTTGGCGACGCTCTTGGTCAGCGCGATCAGGCCGGCCTTCGAGGCGGAATAGGCGGCGGCCAGCGCCATGCCCTCCTTGCCCTGGATCGAGGCGATGTTGACGACATGGCCGCGCAAGGGATGCGGCGTCGCACCGGCCGGCCGCGCCTCCTGCCGGCGCATGCGCCCGACGATGGCGCGGGTGACGAGATAGGAGCCGAACAGGTTGACCTGCAGCACGCGCTGGAAATTCTCGGGCGTCGTTTCCCAGACCGGCTTCACCTCGCCGAGCACGCCGGCATTGTTGATCAGGATGTCGACCCGGCCATGCGCCGCGAAGGCGGCTTCGGCGGCGGTATCCACCGCCGCCGCCTCGGTGATGTCGAGCTGGCGCGCCTGCGTCCGCGCGCCGAGTTCGCTCGTCGCTTCCGCCAGCGCGGCAGCATTCGCGTCCCAGAGTTCGACGGTCGCGCCGGCCTCCAGCAGCGCCCGCGCGATGCCGCGCCCGAGCCCGCCGGCTCCGCCGGTGACGATGGCGGCGCGGCCAGACAGATCGTAGCGCGCGCCCATCAGCCGGCGCTCCAGGCGGTCTTGGTCCGGGTGATCTGGTGCCGGTAGAGCCCGAGCGAATAGGGCCCGCGCCCGCCGACCGCGTCGAGATTTCCGGCCGCCAGTCCGGCCTTCGCGAGCGCGACAAAATCGGCCTCGTCGCCCCAGCCTTCCAGCAGCAGGACCCAGCGCGGCACCGCATTGGCGACGCCGCGCGCCTTCTGCTCGGCGGTGGCGACGCCGCTCGCCTCGGCGTCGGCGGTCAGGAGATGCACGCCGGCGACGCCGGGCGTGGCGAGCAGATCCGGGATGGTCCGTCGCAGCAGCGTCGCCTTGTGCGCGGCCGCGTTCCCGTCGGGGACGTCGTAGCGCAGGGTCGCCATCAGCCCGCCCGAGGCCGGCCCGGCGCTGTGGGCGACGCGGCAGATCGAGCGCGCGACCGAGCGGAACGCCTTGACCGCGTCGAGAGTCCAGGGCGTGGGCGCGTCGACGCGGGCCGCATAGTCCTGGCTCTTGAGAACTTCGACGCTCAAGGCTTCGTAAAGATTGAAGAATTCGAGATCGGCCTCGATCGCGGCATAGCGCCGCCCGCGCAGGAAGCCGGGAATGCCGACGCGTTCCGGCATATGCTCCTGCCCGTGCCAGGCATAGAAATTCGCGCGCCCTTCCGGCGCGATGTCGTGCCAGATCGCGACCGCCCCCTCTCCCGATAAGCTCACTGAAATCCTCCCGGCCAGCCTGCGACGGGGCGCGTTGACTCCGCCTCTGAACGCTTCTATATGGAACTCAATTCCGAATTGGAATTCAATTCCAAAAATAAAGCGACAGGGACGAAACGGTGACGATCGCGGCGGTGGAGCGGGCGTTCAAGATGCTGGAGGCGCTGGCGGGCGAGCCCGACGGCGTCGATCTCGGCCTGCTCGCCGAACGGCTCGACCTGCCGGCGAGCGCGACCCATCGTCTCCTCGCGACCCTCACCGAGCGCGGCTTCGTCGCGCAGGACGCGGCGAGCGGCGCCTATGGGCTGACGCTGAAGCTGTCGCAGCTCGCCTTCCGCAATCTCGATCTGCGCGCTTTGCCCGATGCCGGTCAGATCGTGCTCGACGACCTCGCCCGCGCCACGCGCGAATATTGCCGCCTCGCCGTGGTCGAGGACGGGAACCTGGTCTGGATCGCCCGCGCCCAGGGCGCGACGGCGGGCCTGCGCTACGAGCCGCCGATGGGCACGGAGATCGTCCTGCACGCGACCGCGACCGGCAAGGCCTGGCTCGCCTCGCTTCCCGAGGGCGAGGCGCTGCGCATCGTCTGCGCGCGCGGTTTCGACGCGCAGGGCCGCACCGGCCCCAACGCGCTTTCGGATGTCGAGACGCTGCGCGCCAATCTCGCCGAGACCCGCCGGCGCGGCGTCGCGCTCGCCGTCGAGGAAGGCGAGATCGGCACCGTCGCGCTGGCCACGACCTTCCGCTCCGGTCCCGATGCCGGCGCGCCCGTCGCCGGCACGCTCAGCGTCGCCGGCCCCTCGCCGCGCATGAGGGAGGACCGTCGCGACGTCATCGTAGACGCTCTGCGCCGCGCCGCGGACGAGATGGCGTCGATCTGGTCGCTGCGCCGCCGCCAGATCCGCGCGCTCGCGCCGCGGGCCCGAAACGGCCAGACCCATCCCGCGCTTGCAGGAACGCCGGCATGACCGACGACGCCGCCACCGCGACGACGCGGACGCCGGCCGCGCAGGACGCCGGCGCCGGCAAGACCGCGCAATGGGCCTCGGCCATCGCCTGGCCGCTGGCGAGCTTCGCCGTGCTGCTGCTGGCCTGGGAGTGGCTGGTGCCGCTGGCCGGGGTGCCGGAATACATCCTGCCCGTGCCGAGCGCCTTCTTCGAACGTCTCTGGACCGACCGCGCGCTGATCTTCCAGAACACGCTGGTGACGGCCAACGAGATCGTGCTCGGCTTCCTGATGGCGGCGGTGATCTCGATCCCGCTCGGCTACATCATCGTCTCGGTGCGCATCCTGGAGAAGGCGGTCTATCCGGTCATCGTCTTCTTCCAGCTCGTGCCGAAGATCGCGATCGCGCCGCTCTTCGTGGTCTGGTTCGGCTTCGGGCTGTTTCCGAAGGTCCTGCTGACCTTCCTGCTCTGCTTCTTCCCCACGCTGGTCGCCAGCATGACCGGCTTCAGGGCGCTGGACGAGCGCGTGCTCTACCTGACCCGCTCGATGGGCGCGAGCGCCTGGCAGACCTTCCGCCATGTCAGGGTGCCGGCCGCGCTGACCTACATCTTCTCCGGCCTGAAGGTCTCGGCCGTCTTCGCCGCCACAGGGGCGATCGTCGGCGAGTTCGTCGGGGCCAATGCCGGCCTGGGCTACCTGCTGCTGCGCGGCACGAGCTTCCTCGACATGCCGCTGATCTTCGCCTGCCTCGTCGCGCTCAGCGTCGTCGGCATCCTGTTCAGCTACCTCGTCGACGGACTCGAGGTGCTGCTGATGCCGTGGCGGCGCAAGGGCTGAATTTCGCGACCGCGAACCATCGAGCCGGGCTCAACCGGGCGTATCCAGGGAGAATCGAGACCATGAACCGACGCACGCTTCTGACCGCCGCCGCCGTGCTGGCGCTGAGCGCGACCTCAGCCTTCGCACAGGCCGGCGGCAAGCCGATGAAGATCACGCTGAACTTCCTCGCCGCCGCTCCCAATGCCGGCTTCATGATGGCCAAGCAGCTGGGGCTCTACGAGAAGGCCGGCATCGCCCTGACGATCGAGGAGGGCAAGGGCTCGGGCACCACGGCCCAGATGGTCGCCACGGGACAGACCGATATCGGCTTCGCCGACGCTCCGGCCGCGATGCAGCTGCGCACCAAGGGCGCGCCGGTGAAGATCATCGCGCCCGTGCTCCAGACCAACGGCTTCGCCATCATCGCGCTGGAGGACAGCGGCATCGCCTCGCCGAAGGACCTCGTCGGCAAGAAGCTCGCGGTCCAGCCCGGAACGGCGCAGACGACGCTGCTGGAGGCGATCCTCGCCGGCAACCAGATCGACAAGGCCAAGGTCGACGTGATCGCGATCGATCCCGGCGCCTTCGTCGGCGCGCTGCTGGAGAAGAAGGTCGACGCCATTCTGGGCGGCGCCGATTTCCACTCGATCCAGATCCGCGAGCGCGGCTTCAAGGTCCGCGACATCTTCTATCGCGATGTCGGCGTGCCGACCGTCGGCCTGTCGATGATCGCGCGCGACGACAGGATCAAGGCCGACGCCGAGCTCTACAAAAAGTTCGTCGAGGCGAGCCTGCAGGGCTGGGACGCCGCGCGGAAGAACCCCGACGCGGCGGCCGACGCCGTCGTCGCGCAGTTCCCGGCCGTGAAGAAAGCGCAGGTGCTGGCGCAGTTCGAGGTCGTCAACAAGCTGCTCTGCGCGCCGGGCGCGACCGCGCTCGGCAAGGTGCCGGAGAAGAACTGGACCGTCAGCTACGACCTGCTGACGCAATATCTCGGCCTGCCCAAGGACAAGCCGATCACCGACTACTACACCACCGAACTGCTGCCGGCCTCGGCGGCGGCGTGCTCGTAGTCGTCGGGATCGGACATCGGTCGACAAAAGCGCGTCCGTCCCGGGCGACCAAAAAGAGGCCCTGGCTCCATTCCTGAACCGTTCCGGAATGGGCCCCGGGTCTTCGCTTCGCTACGCCCGGGGCGACAGCGTGTTTTCACCAAGGACATGAGCATGCCCTCAGTCGCAGCAGCCATCGCCGGGCGCGGCATCGTCAAGACCTTCGGCGGCTTCACCGCCGTCGACGGCCTGACGCTCGACATCCGGTCGGGCGAGTTCGTCAGCCTGATCGGCCCGTCGGGCTGCGGCAAGAGCACCTTCATGCTGATGGCGGCGGGGCTGATCCCGGTTTCCTCCGGCGAACTCCTGGTCGACGGCAAGGCGCTGACCTCGCCGCTGACCGATATCGGCATCGTCTTTCAGGACCATCTCCTGCTGGAGTTCAGAACGGCGCTGGAGAACGTCATGCTGCAGGCCGAGATCCGCGGCCTGCCGCTCGGACCGGCCAAGACGCGCGCGCTCGAGCTCTTCGGCAAGCTCGGCATAGGCCATGCCGCCGACCGCTATCCGAAGCAGCTCTCGGGCGGCATGCGCCAGCGCGTCTCGATCGCGCGCGCGCTGATCCACGATCCGTCCGTGTTGATGATGGACGAGCCCTTCGGGGCGCTCGACGCGATCACCCGCACGCAGATCCGGCACGACCTCGAAATGCTTTGGCTGGAGACGGGCAAGACCGTGGTCTTCATAACCCATTCGATCGAGGAGGCGATCGGGTTGTCGGACCGTGTACTGGTGATGTCGCCGACGCCCGGCCGCGTCGTCGACGAGATCGCGATCGAACTGCCGCGCCCGCGCCCGGCCCATCTCGGCGACTACCCCAGCTTCAACGCCTATGCGGACCGCATCCACGACGCGTTTAGGCGCTTCGGCGTGATCAAGTACTGACGCGCCGGCCCGCATGCGCATCGCGATCACTGGCGGCGCGGGTTTTCTCGGGCTGGCTTCGGCCATCAGGCTCGCCGGCGACGGCCATGAGGTGCTGGCGCTCGATCGCTTCGCGCCCCCTGCCCGCCCCGACATCGCCTTTCGCGCCTGCGATGTCGCCGAGCAGGACGATGTCGCCTCGGCCTTCGCGGCGTTCCGACCGGACACAGTCATCCATCTTGCCGCCCTGCTGACGCTCGACGCCAAGGCCGACATCGTCGCGGCGACGCGGGTCAACGCGCTCGGCACGGCCCATGTCTTCGCCGCCGCGCAGGCCGGCGGGGCAAGGCGCATCGTCCATGCCAGCTCGGTCGCGGCGCTCGGAGACGCCGACACCTCCGCCGGCGATGCCGCCGTGCCCCGGCCGGCCAGCGTCTACGGCGCGACAAAGGCCTATGGCGAGCATCTCGCGCGGGCCTTCGCCGCCGGTCATCCGGAGCTAGCGCTGATCGGCCTGCGCTTCGGCTCGGTTTACGGCCCCGGCCGGGCGCGCGGCTGGCGCGCCATCCAGACGCTGGTCGAGCAGGCGGCGAGCGGCGCGCCCGAACTCGCCTTCCCCGACTTTCCCGAGCCGATCGACTGGACCTGGATCGGCGATGCGGCCGAGGTGACGGCCCGAGCCGCGACCGCCTCGCTTGCCGGCCGCCACGTCTTCAACGTCGCCGGCGACAAGCGCCTGATGCGCGAGGCGGCGGCGCATCTCGCGACGCGCTTTCCGGGCCTCAGGCTCACGCCACAGCCCGACGTCACCCCGCCATCGGCCTGGAGCTTCGCCAATGACGGGCTGGAGGCGGCGCTGGGCTATGTCCCGCACACCCGGATGGAGGACGGCATCGACGCCATGCTGGCGGCCATGGTGGCGCGCTGAGGCGGGCCGCCCCGCTTTGCGCGCGCTTCCCCGACGCGGCGGCCTCTTATAGCCTTCGCCTCCGACAGGAGCGTCCCATGGCCGACCACGACCACCCCCATCCGCACGACCACGACCACGAGCCGCGCTGGAAGCATGACGGCGTGCGCGTCATCACCGGCGACAAGCTCGATCCCAACACGGCGCAGACGCCGGGCATGTTCCGGCAGGCCGCGATCAACCATGCCCGCGTCGGCGCGCAAAAAATCTGGGCCGGCACGGTCTCGATCCAGCCGGACGCCAAGACCGGCGTGCATCACCATGGCGAGCTGGAAAGCGTGATCTATGTCGTGCGCGGCAAGGCGCGCATGCGCTGGGGCGAGCGGCTCGAATTCGTCGCCGAGGCGGGGCCGGGCGATTTCATCTACGTGCCGCCCTTCGTGCCGCATCAGGAGATCAACGCCAGCCCCGACGAGGCGCTGGAATGCGTACTGGTGCGCTCCGACAACGAGGCGGTGGTGGTCAACATCACCGATGTCGACCCGGTCGAGAAGCCGGAGGCGGTCTATTGGGTCGACCCGATCCACAAGCATCCGTGAGGAAGGATTTGCGAGACTTGCACCTTCTTCGTCATCCCGTCCTCGCCCAAATCCACGAAATCAGCCACAGACAGGGATGACGGCGGAGGCATGACGCGGCGTCCGCTGGCGCCGGCCATGCGTCCGGCAACTGGACGCCGCCGCCGCGCAGGTCTCATATATCGCGACCTCCGCAACACCGAAGAGCCACCATGGACAACCGAAACGACCTCTGGCGCCATGTCGACGCCAGCAAGCAGCGCTTCATCGAGCTCAGCGACCGCGTCTGGGCCATGCCCGAGGTCTGCTACACCGAGGAGCGCTCCTGCGCCGAGCATGTCGCGGAGCTTGAGCACCAGGGCTTCAAGGTCACGAAAGATATCGCCGACATTCCCACCGCCGTGATCGGCGAGGCCGGCGAAGGCGGGCCGGTGATCGCGTTCCTTGGCGAATACGACGCCCTGCCCGGCCTGTCGCAGGAAGCCGGAAAGTCCGAGCATGCGCCGATCGAGGCCGGCGGCCACGGTCATGGCTGCGGCCACAACCTGCTCGGCTCGGCCGCGCTGCTCGCCGCCACCGCGATGAAGGACTGGCTCGCCGAGAACAGGATTCCGGGGCGCGTGCGCTATTACGGCTGCCCGGCCGAGGAAGGCGGGGCCGCGAAGGCGTTCATGGTCCGCGCCGGGGCGTTCGACGACGCCGATGTCGCGATCTCCTGGCACCCCTCGAGCTTCTGGGAGGTGACGCCGCCGCTCTCGCTCGCCAACACGCGGGCCGACTTCATCTTCACCGGCCGCGCGGCCCATGCCGCGGCCTCGCCCGAACTCGGCCGAAGCGCGCTCGACGCGGTCGAGCTGATGAGCGTCGGCGTCAACTACATGCGCGAGCACATGCCGAGCGACGCGCGCGTGCACTACGCCCTGCTCGACACCGGCGGCATCGCGCCCAACGTCGTGCAGGCCCATGCCAGGGTGCGCTACTCGATCCGCGCCCGCGACCTGCCGGGCATGCTCGAACTCGTCCAGCGCGTCAGGAAGATCGCCGAGGGCGCGGCGCTGATGACCGAGACCGCGATGGAGATGAGGATCGTCTCGGCCGTCTCCAACGTCCTCGGCAACGACCCGCTGGAGAAGGCGCTGCAGGGCATCATGGAAGAGCTCGGCCCGCCGCATTTCGACGATGCGGACAAGGCCTTCGCGCAGGATATCCGCAAGACCCTGTCGCCGCAGGAGATCGCCGCCGTCTGGCGCTCGATCGGTCTGCCGGAGACCGACGCGGCGCTCGCTGATTTCACCGTGCCGCTCGATGCGCCCCGCAATCCCGCGATCGGCTCGACCGATGTCGGCGACGTCTCCTGGGCGGTGCCGACCGTGCAGGCGCATGCGCCAACGGTCGCGATCGGCACGCCGTTCCACACCTGGCAGATCGTGGCGCAGGGCAAGCAGCCGGCCGCGCACAAGGCGCTGGTGCAGGTCGCCAAGGCGATGGCGGCGGCGGGCGCGGCGGTGCTCAGCGATCCGGCCCTGATGGCGGCGGCAAAGGCCGACCACAAGGCCAAGCTCGGCAAGGCCGGCTACGTCTCGCCGCTGCCGCCCGAGGTCAGGCCGCCGCTGCGGATGTCGCTCGGCGGCTGACGATGCCGCCTGACGGCCGGGAGGACGATCAGGGCTGGCGCTGTCGTCCGGGCGCCAGCCGCGCATCCATGACGAGGCTGGCCGAATAGATCTCCTGACCGGCCTCGTCGCGGACGGTGACCCGGAAATCCATGTGGTTTCCGTTCGGAAGATGGTCGCGGGCCATGTCCGTCAAGGCGGCCTTGGCCTCGGCGCGCGCCGCCCCCTCGTCCGGGAGTTCGACACCCTCCGTATCGCGTTCCGTCCTGTCGCCCTCATGGGTGTCGAAGTAAAAGCGCGTCATTTTCCGGTAATCCGTCTCGCGCGCTTCTGTTCCCCGAAAATGAAGAAATCGTCGGATTTCGGAGGGGCAGCCTGATCCCGCTCAGGCAAGAACGTGCGGGGGAGCCCTATTTGCGCAGATGCAGATAGGTCGGATCGAACTCGCCGAGTTCGCAGAGCCCCGCCCAGTCGAGCACCTTGAGCCGCCGGCCGCGCAGCTCGACCAGCCGCGCCTGACGCAGCTCGCGCAGCTTCTTGTTGGTGTGGACCGTCGAGAGGCCGAGCGCATCGCCGATCTCGGTCTGCGTCATCGGCAGCTCGCAGACGACGCCGTCGGACAGGCCGACCGCCTCCATCTTGGTGATGAACTCGCAGAGGAAATGCGCCAGCCGGCTCGGCGCCGAGCGGCGGCCGATGCCGACCATCCATTCGCGGAAGATCGCGGCGTCGATCAGCGCCTCGCGCCAGAACGCCTCGGACAGCTTGTAGGAAGCCCGCGTCATGCGCCGGACGGCCTCATGCGGGATGAAGCCGACCAGAGCCGGCGTCAGCGTGCCGAGGCTGTGATCCATCTTCTCGATATGGAGCGAATGGAGATCCGGGATGTCGCCGGGAATATGCAGCGACATGATCTGGCGTTCGCCGCTGTTGACGAGCTTGTAGCGACAGACCAGCCCTTCCAGCACGAGGCAGCACTGCTTCGTGACCTCGCCCTCGCCGACGATGTCGGTATAGGCCTCGAACCGCTTCAGGCTCACCGGCAGGTCCAGGATGGCCTGGCGCTCGTCACCCGACAGTTCGGTGATGCTCTCCAGCTTCTTGAGGAAGGCGGCGAGATGGTCGGTCTTGTTCATCGCGCGGGCCCGAGCCGGCTATGCGCCGCGCGGCGCGGGATGAAACGGGGTCGGGTGCCGGGCGGTCTGATCATGCCGCATGACGTCCAGCTTATTGGTCGTGCGTCAAGCGTCAGCGCAAGCCGTCCTCGCCCTTGATCTGATCCTTGGTCAGCCCGCCGATGCGCGGCAGCGGCCGACCTGAATCGGTGATCGCGATCGCGACCAGGATTTCGCCTGTTCGCGGCGCGTCCGTGACGCGGACCTCGACGGCGTCGAAATGCGAGCGCACGAAGGCCGCGTCCTTGTGGCCGAGCGGCACGTCGATCGGGGTGCCGAGCCCGCCGCGCTTCTTGGCGGACGGAATCAGCGCCGGGCCCTTGCCGAGCGCGGCCCGCACCGGCGCGCCCATCTTGGGATGGAGTATGGCGGCGGCGTGCTCCAGCTCGCCGCCCTCGCCGACGATCGCGGCCTTGCCGAAGCTCTCGGCGCTGTCGGGGCCGATGCCGAGCGCCGTCAGGCAGCGCTTCGTCAGAAGGTCGCCGAGTTCGACGCCGATTTCGGCGAGTTCGGAGAGGTCTTCCTGATAGCGTCCGGCGAAGGGGTTCGCGATCACCGCGACCGCGACGGCGCGGCGCGTCGCCGGGCTGACGGCCTTGCCGGATTCGACAAGAGTTTCATCGACCTGGGTCAGGATCTTGCGGATATTGGCGGACATGGCGGGATGGCTCCAGGCAAGCGGCTTGCGAAACTTTCACCTCATGGCCGGCCTTGTGCCGGCCATCCACGTCTTTCCTCAGCGAGGCGCGTGGTCAAGACGCGGATGCTCGCCACAAGGGCGGGCATGACGGTGAGGATATGGTGAAACGAGCGATCATCGCTGCCCGTCCCAGACGCTGATCTGGTCGGCCCGCAAGCCGCCGACCCGCTCATGGATGCGCGCGCCGGTCGTCATCACCAGCAAGAAGACCAGCTCGTCGGCCCAGGGCGAGCCTGGGATGCCGATCTCGACCGCGCCGAAATGGCTGCGGACGTAACAGGCATTGACATGGGTGACAGGTATGTCGATGCGGGCGCCCGGCCCCGCGACCTTCTTGGTCGAGGGCACGATCGCTTTCGCATTGCCGAGGATCTCGCGCATGGCGTAGCCGCCCGGCACATGCCAGAGCGCGCCGTGCTCCAGTTCGCCGGCCGAGCCGACGATCGCGCCCTTGCCATAGCCTTCGACCGTCTTCGGATCGCCGCCGAGCGCGGTCAGGCAACGCGTCGCCATTTCGAGCCCGGCGGGCTTCAGCGCCTCCATCATCGGCAGGATGTCGGGCTCGTAGCGGCCGGCATAGGGGTTGGTCAGCACGGCGCAGACGGACGCGATGTGCTCGGTGCGGCCGGGCGACGGCCCGAACTCGTGGAAGATCTCCTCGACCGAGGTCTGGACGCGGCGGATCTCGATCAATTCGCTCATGATGGCCTCAATGCCCGAGGATGACGGGCGCGGTGTGCGACGGCGGCGTGTTGCGCGAACGGCCGGTGCGGACGATCCCGTCGATCATCACCATGCCGATGCCTGGAATGTCACCGAGCGAAACGGCGTCGAGCAGATGCTTTCCCGCCGAATGCTGCGGCTTGTCGAGGAAGACGAGATCGGCCGGCTGGCCGACCGCGATGAAGCCGGCGTCGAGTTTTCGCACGCGCGCCGTGTTGCCGGTCGCCATGCAGAAGGCGACTTCCGGCGGCACGCCGCCGAGGCTCGACAGGAAGGCGATCATCCTGAGGATGCCTAGCGGCTGCACGCCCGAGCCCGCCGGCGCATCGGTGCCGAGGATGACCTTGTAGGTCAGGTTGAGCTCGGCCGCGGTCTTCACCGCCTCCAGAGCGGCGCGCTCGTTGCCGTTGTGGACGATCTCGATCGCTCCCCTCGCCTCCTCGCAGAGCCGGCAGATGCCGGAGAAGCGGATCGAGGTGTGGCCGCCGTTGATGTGGCTGACCACGTCGGGCTGGGCCTCCAGCACGATGTCCTCGTCGATCAGGCTGGAGCCGGCGATCGAGGGGCCGCCGGTATGGATGATCGTCTCCAGCCCGTATTTCCGGGCCCAGTCGACATGCTTCTTCGCCTCGGGGCCGGTGTTGACGGTGCCGAGCCCGATCTCGCCGATCATCCTGACGCCGGCGCGCGCCATCTCGGCATAGTCCTCCTCGACCAGGCTGGTCTCGGCGATCGGCGCGCCGGCATGGATCTTCGCCCCCGTCGGACGGAAATTCGCGAAGGTGCGTTGCGCCGTGATGGCGAGCGCCTTGACGCCGACCGGGTCCTTCGGCCGGCCGGGCAGATGCACCTCGCCGGCCGAGACGAAGGTGGTGACGCCCCCGTTCACGCAGGAATCGATCCAGCCCATCTGGCCCTGCCGCGGCGTCCAGTCGCCGAAGACGGGGTGGCAATGGCTGTCGATCAGGCCCGGCGCGACCGGCGACCCTTGCGCGTCGATGACCATGTCGGCCCGCTCGCGATCGAGATCGGCCGCCTTGCCGATGGCGCTGATGCGGCCGTCGATCGCGACGATCGTGTCGGCGTCGAGGACCGGCTGGTTCAGGTCGCCCGACAGCACGAGGCCGAGATTGCGGATGACGAGCTTGCCCTTGGCCGGGCCTGACGCCGCCTCGACTGCCATGTCGGTCTCCGCGCTGGATCGCCGCCGGAGCAAAGCCTGCGGGACAGGCGACGATTGCAGACATAATTGGATTGAACGTGTAATAACAATCATGGACAGGCTGAAGGGCGCTGGCAAGAGGCCAGATGCCCGGCGGGAGACGGCAGTTGGCAATGGGGCGGGACGAGACGGCGACGATCGAGAGCGGCGTGGACGAGCGTCCGCGCCCGGCCGGGCGCGGACGCAAGAGCCCGACTGCCGCCGCCGGGGCCGGCGACTATGTCCTCGACGAGCAGGTCGGCTTCCTGATGCGGCGCGCGCAGCAGCGCCATATCGCGATCTTCCAGCGCATCATGGGCGATGACGGTCCGACGCCGACGCAGTTCGCCGCGATGGCCAGGCTCGCGGCCGGCGAAGAGATTTCGCAGAATCTGCTCGGACGCATGACGGCGATGGACCCCGCCACCATCAAGGGCGTGATCGCGCGGCTGGAGGAGCGCGGGCTGGTCGAGCGCCTGCCCGACCCGGACGACCAGCGCCGGGTGCGGGTGCGGCTCAGCGCCAGGGGCCAGGAGGCGATGCCCGCGCTGCTCGACAAGGCCAAGGCGATCTCGGCCGCGACCCTGGCGCCACTCTCGCGCGAGGAGGCGGAGCGCCTGCTCGGGCTGCTGGCGCGACTCGATTGAGCTGGCCGTGCCTGCAAAATCCGCTTGCGGAAATTCATTTGTATACTAACAATAATCAGGGACGGGCTTGGTTGCGCTTCGGTTGGCGACGGCAGGAAGCGCGGCGACGGATCGGGAAGGCCTGACGGCGATGACGAACGACACCATCATCCAGTGCGACGTCGTGATCGTTGGCGCGGGTCCGTGCGGGTTGTTTGCGGTGTTCGAGCTCGGCCTGCTCGACATCAGGGCCC
>NZ_JBXAQP010000017.1:0-113736 GCF_058807355.1 Allobosea sp. GW821-FHT12C12 | reverse complement strand
TCGACGAGGTTGTCGACCAGGCCCTGGCCGGTGACGACCGGAAAGCCCGGAATGTCGTAGATCGGCTTCTCGGGATAAAGCTCGGCGCACTGCCCGCCGACCTTGGGCAGGATGTCGACGAGATGGGCCCTGATGTCGAGCAGGCCGAGCTCGAACACCGCAAACAACCCGCACGGACCCGCGCCAACGATCACGACGTCGGTGGTGATGACCTCACCGGCTGCGGCCTCGACGCTCATCTGATTTCCTTTGAAACATTCCAGAAATCCGGCAAACCGGACATCGCCGCGTCACATGAGGGTTTACGCGGCGTCTGGCAAGTCCCGAAGGCGAAGCGCGGCTGCGCTCTATGCGCCCGTATCGGCCGCGAGCCCGGCGGCGGCGATGCCGGCGACGGCGGCGGCCTCGTCGTTGTCGGAGGTGTCGCCGGAGATGCCGACCGCGCCGAGCAGCGCGCCCGAGACGTCCCGGATCAGCACGCCGCCGGGCACCGGCACGAGCGAGCCGCCGACCGCATGGGTCGCGGCCTCGACGAAATAGGGCCGGTCCAGCGCCATCTTGTGAATGGCGCGCGAACCGATGCCCATCGCGACCGCGCCATGGGCCTTGCCGATCGCGATCTCGCCGCGCTTCAGGCTGGCGCCGTCCTGCGCCGCGAAGGCCTTCTGCGCGCCGCGCGCGTCGAGCACCGCGATCGCCAGCGGCTTGAGGCCCGCCTTGTCGGCATAGGCGAGGGCGGCGGCCAGCAGGGTCTGGGCCTGGGCGAGGGTCAGCATGGCGGGATTTCCTTTTGCATCGCGTCTGCTTGTGCCAGCGCGCGGCGAGCCGGGAAAGCCGCCTTGCGAAGAAACTGCCTTGCGCGACCGGCCGGGCAGCGTGCAAATCCGCCTTGAACTTGTCGCCATGAGCAGGCTTGATGCCGGCGCAAGGGATAAAAGGAGACGTCGATGGGCCTGTTCAGTTTCATCAAGGAAGCCGGAGCCAAGATTTTCGGTTCGGGCGAGGCGAAGGCGGCGACGCCCGATGCGCTGCAGAAGGAACTTGCCGGCTACGGCCTGCCATCCGACGTCAAGATCGACGTCAGCGGCGACAAGGTGAAGATCACGGGCAAGGCGATGTCGACCGAGGAGGCCGAGAAGATCATCCTCGCGCTCGGCAACACGATCGGCGTGGCGCAGGTCGAATCCGATCTGATCGTCACCAAGGAAACCCCGGCCGCCGTCTTCTACACGGTCAAGAAGGGCGACACGCTCTGGAAGATCGCCGAGGCGCATTACGGCAAGGGTCAGGGCGCGAAATACACCGATATCGTCAAGGCCAACACGCCGCCGGTGAAGAACCCAGACCTGATCCAGCCCGGATGGGTGCTGCGGATACCGGCGCAGGCCTGACGCAGATCGCTCAGACCCGCGCCTTGTCTGGCAGGGCGCGGCCGATCCGGACACAACCCCAGCGACGGCCCCGGACGAAGACCGGGGCCGCGATATCGGCGACGACGCCGAGCGGCTCCCGGCCCGGTCGTCTGCGATAGGTCTGGACGAGCGCTTTCTCCGCATAGCGCGCCGCGCGCAGGCCGACCGCATCGACGCCCCGGCCATCTGCTCCGGTGTCACCGGCCGGCCCGTCTCCATGCCGCAATCGCCCGCCCGGATCGCAGGCGGTCGCGCCGTTCCGGTCCGTGGCCGCCACGTAGACGAGATCGTCGGAGGGCGGCAGCGCCCGCTCCAGCAATGCGTCGAGCCGGGATGCGAGCGAACCCGGCCCGCCATGCAATGGGGCCGGCCCCCCAGTGAACAGCGCGTTCGGATCGACGTCGCCGTCCGAGAGACCACTTTCTAGCAGGCGCTCGACCGCGTTTGCGAGATCCGTCACATGCCAGAATTCGGTTTCGTAATGCGCGGCCCAGTCCTGCAGTTCCGCCACGAGCTTTGTGGCAAGGGGCGGGTCCGAAGGCGCGAAAGCCAGGTGGACGAGGCAGTCGGCGTCGGTTGTGATGGTCGCGGCGATGGCAGGCTCGTTGCCCAGGATGAGCTTGGCCTCGGGTGAGAACCCCACCGGCAGACCGGCGACCGGAGCCAGCATGGCGCCGCCTTTGCCGAGATCGAGCAGCGTCACGGTCTCGTCGCGGTCGGCGAACCGCAGCCTGCCCGGCTTCGCCAGCGGCCAGCGCGGGCCCAGCCGGCGCTCGCCGCCCGGCAGAGCCGAAAGCGCCACCAGCAATCTGAGCCGCGCCGTCGCGCCATGCGAGGCGGTCTTCGGATTCGTGTCGATAGTGGCGAGGCTGGCCCGGATATGTGCGATGCGGCCGGCGAGGGTCCATTCCCGGGCTTCGGCGACGTCCGGCTGATGGCCCAAGGCGCGACGATTCACCTCGCGGCTGTCGTCGAGGAGCCGTTGAAGGACCGCGTCCCAGTCAGCAGGATATTCGTGCATGAGTTGATTCTCATAGCAATTTACTACTTTAGCGTGAACATGGACAGCCTGACAGAGCAGCGGCTTGACGCGAATGGTTGCCTAGACAACTATTTCACCGGGCGGGTCGACGGGCGTCGCGTTCACGCTTGCATCCGCCCGTCTTTGCCGGTCATGTTGCGGCTCGAACGCAGCAGCCCTGTCATGCATGTCGCGCATTGCAAGCCGAGCCGCGCCAACGCAGACCCCTGGGAGGGGACCACGATGAGCTTCGATCGCCGCCGATTCCTGACACTCGCCGGCTCCGCCGTCGCAGCGCCCGCCGTCTTGCGCGCCACGCGCGCCAACGCGCAGGAGGTGACGCTGCGGATGCACCACTTCCTGCCGTCGGTTTCCAACGGGCATGCGAAGTTCCTCAAGCCCTGGACCGACAAGGTCGCGGCCGAATCGAACGGGCGCATCAAGATCGACATCTTCCCGTCGATGCAGCTCGGCGGCACGCCGCCCCAGCTCTTCGACCAGGCCCGAGACGGCGTCGCCGACATCGTCTGGACCCTGCCCGGCTCGACGCCCGGCCGCTTCACCGGCGTCGAGGCGTTCGAGCTGCCCTTCGTCGCCAACAAGAAGGCCGTGGTGAACTCGCTGGCTCTGGCCGACTACGCCGAGGCCAACCTCGCGCAGGAATTCCGCGAGGTGAAGCCGATCTGCTTCTGGGCGCATGACCATGGCCTGATCCACGCCAACAAGGCGATCAAGACGATGGACGACCTCAAGGGCATGAAGCTGCGCTTCCCGACGCGGCTCGCCGGCGAGGCCCTGCGGGCGCTCGGCGTCAACGCCATCGGCATGCCGGTGCCGCAGGTGCCGGAATCGCTGGCGCAGCGCGTGATCGACGGCGCCGTCATCCCCTGGGAGGTGGTGCCTGCGCTCAAGGTCCAGGAACTGGTCAAGTTCCACACCGAGATCCCGGGTTCGCCGACGCTCTACACCGCGACCTTCATCCTCGCCATGAACCGCGCCAAATACGACGCGATGCCGGCCGATCTGAAGGCCGTGATCGACAAGAATTCCGGCGCGGCGGCCTCGGCCATGGCCGGCAAGGTCTGGGACGACCAGGCCGTCGTCGTGTCCGACATGGTGCGCAAGCGCGGCAACACGATCAGCATGATTGAAGAAGCCGAAGCGGCGCGCTGGCGCAAGACCACCGAGCCGGTGATCGAGGGCTGGCTCAAGACCGCCAAGGACAAGGGTCTCGACGGCGACAAGCTGCTGGCGAGCGCCAAGGCCGCGCTGGCCAGGCACGAAAAGGCGGCCTGACGCGCGTGCAGGGGGGGCACGCCGCGAGCGCCGACGAAACCGCCGCCAGCAGCGGCATCAGGTCCCGGATGGCCGAGTGGCTCGCCCTGTTCGGCGGGACGCTCGCCTTCGCCATGTCGGTGCTCGTCACCGTCAGCATCTTCGGCCGCTGGAGCGGACTCTACCAGATCAACGGCGATTTCGATCTCGTCCAGATCGGCACCGCCGTCTCGATCTTCAGCTTCCTTGCGCTGACGCAGGCGCGGCGCGGCAACATCATGGTCGACACCTTCACCACGCGGCTGCCGGCCTCCGTGAACCGCCTGATCGACGCCTTCTGGGACTTCGTCTACGCCGCGATGATGGCGCTGCTCGCCTGGTGCCTCATCGGCGGCGCGCGCGACACCATCTCCAACGGCACCAACTCCATGGTGATCGGGGTGCCGCTCGGGCCGGTCTTCGCGCTCTGCGTCGTGCTGTGCGCCGCCGTCTCGCTGACCGCATTGCGCACGGGCCTCAAGCTGCTCAGGGTAGGCCGATGAGCGGAGCCGCCGTCGCCGCGCTCGGCTTCGTCGCCATGCTGGTCCTGATCGGCCTGCGCATGCCGGTCGGCCTGTCGCTTCTGGTCACCGGCGCCGCCGGCTATGTCTGGCTCTCGGGCTGGCTGCCCTTCCTCTCCTACATGAAGACGAACACCTATTATCAGTTCGCCAACTACACGCTCTCGGTGATCCCGCTCTTCATCCTGATGGGCGCCTTCGCGGAGCGCTCGGGGCTGGCGCGGGACCTGTTCGTGGCGGCGCGCGCCCTGATCGGCCACCTGCGCGGCGGCCTCGCCATGGCGGTGATCGGCGCCTGCACCATCTTCGGGGCGATCTGCGGCTCATCCGTCGCCACCACCGCGACGTTCGGGCGCGCCGCGCTGCCGGAGCTGCGCCGCTACGGCTACGAGCCGGGCTTCGCCACCGGCATCATCGCTGTCGGCGGCGTCGTCGATCTGCTGATACCGCCCTCGGTGATCCTCGTCGTCTACGCGATCGCGACCGAGCAGAACGTCGCCAAGCTGTTCCAGGCGGCGTTGCTTCCCGGCCTGCTCGCGGTCGTGTTCTACTGCATCGTCATCGCCATCGTCGTCAGGCGCAATCCCGGCCTCGCGCCCGAGCTGCCGCGCTCCGAGCGGGTCGACGCCGGCTCGGCCCTGGTCCGGGTCTGGCCTGCCCTGCTCGTCATCCTCGTCGTCATCGGCGGCATCTATGGCGGCGTGTTCACGCCGACGGAGGCCGCCGCGGTCGGCACGGTCTCGATGTTCCTCGTCGGCGTCCTGATGGGCCAGCTCGCATGGGCCGACATCCGCGAGAGCCTGATCCAGACCGCCGAGACCTCAGGCATGATCTTCATCATCCTGCTCGGTTCGGAGGTGTTCAACGCCTTTCTCGGCCTGTCGCAACTGCCGACGCAGGTCGCCGAGCTGGTCGCGGGGCTGGGCCTGTCGCCCTATGCGGTGATGGCGCTGCTGCTCGGCTGCTACATCCTGCTCGGGGCGGTCATGGACGAGCTCGCCATGATCCTGCTGACGCTGCCGGTGTTCTTCCCGATCGTTTCGGGGCTGGATTTCGGCATTCCGGCCGACGAGGTCGGCATCTGGTTCGGCATCCTCGTGCTGATCGTGGTCGGCATCGGGCTGACCGCGCCGCCGATCGGCCTCAACGTCTTCGTCATCAGCGCCATCGCCAGGAATGTGCCGATCGCCAAGACCTATCGCGGCGTCATGCCGTTCCTGCTGGCCGACCTCGTCAGGCTCGGGCTGATGCTGGCTTTTCCGGGCTTCACGCTCTATCTCGTTCGTCTGCTGAACTAGCCGACCCACCCATCCGGAGGCCCGAGTTGATCGTCCACGACCTCGACATCGACGCCGTCAAGGCCGGGCTCGCCGACGGCTCCATCCTGATCGTCGACGTGCGCGAGCCGCACGAGTTCGCGGCCGGCCGCATCCCGGGCTCGGTCTCGCTGCCGCTCTCGCAATTCAACCCCGCCGACATTCCCGACGCGCCGGGCAAGCGCATCGTCCTGTCCTGCGCCGCCGGCGTGCGTTCGCGCCGGGCGCTGGAATTCGCGCAATCGGCTGGCCTCGCCATCGACAGCCACTATATCGGTGGCTTCAAGGACTGGGCCATGCGGGGCGAGCCGGTCGAGCGTTGACGAGGGACGGCCGTCGCGCTTGCGCCCGGCGCATTGCCCCATATCGTCGTGCGGGGCTGACCTTGCCGTTTTCCTGAGCCAGTTTCGCATTCGAATGATCTGAGGATTTGAGCCTATGCGCCCGATGAAGTTTGGATTTGGACAGCCGGTTCGCCGTGTCGAGGATCACCGGCTGACGACCGGCGCGGGGCGCTACACCGACGACACCGCCGTCGAAGGCGCGCTGCATGCCTTCTTGCTGCGCTCGCAATATGCCCATGCCAGATTCACGATCCGCGACAAGGAAGCAGCGCGCCGGATGAAGGGCGTCAAGCTGATCCTGACCGGCGAGGACGTCGCCCATCTCGGCAACATTCCCTGCAAGGGGCTGATCAAGACGCTCTCGGGCGAGCCGGTGACGCCGACCGATGTGCCGGTGCTGCCGGTCGACACGGTCCGCCATGTCGGCGAGGCGGTCGCCTTCGTCGTCGCCGAGACGCTGGCGCAGGCGCGCGACGCCGCCGAGGCGCTTGACATCGACTGGGAGTCGCTGCCCTCCGTGACCGGCATTTCCGAGGCGCTCGACCCGAAGGCGCCGCAGGTCTGGCCGGACCGCAAGGGCAACATCGCCTTCGAGGCCGAACAGGGCGACCGCAAGAAGACCGAGAAGGCCTTCGCCAAGGCGGCGCGGACGGTGTCGGTGACGATCGTCAACAACCGCCTCGCCTCGAACTACATGGAAACGCGCGCCTGCATCGCCGAATACGACAAGGGTTCCAAGCGCTGGACCCTTACGCTCGGCAGCCAGGGCAGCCACGGCACGCGCGATATCCTCGCCAAGAACATCCTGAAGGTCGATCCCGCCCGTATCCGGGTCGTGACGCCGGATGTCGGCGGCGGCTTCGGCACCAAGATATTCATGTACCGCGAATATCCGCTGACCATGGTCGCGGCCGAAAAACTCAAGCGTCCGGTGCGCTGGGTCGCCGACCGCACCGAGCATTTCCTCGCCGACACGCATGGCCGCGCCAATCTGGCGACCGCGACCATGGCGCTCGACGCGAAAGGCAAGTTCATCGCGCTCAGGGTCGATCTCGCCGCCGAGATGGGGGCCTATCTCTCGCAGTACGGACCGTTCATCCCCTGGGTCGGCACCACGATGACGCCGGGCTGCTACAACATCCCGGCCGTGCACGTGCATTTCCGCGGCGTCCTGACCAACACCACGCCGGTCGACGCCTATCGCGGCGCTGGCAGGCCGGAGGCCGCCTATCTGATCGAGCGGCTGGTCGACGCCATCGCCATGGAGACGGGCAAGACCCCGGACGCCGTACGCGCGCGGAACTTCGTCAAGCCGAGCGAGATGCCGCACAAGACGCAGACCGGGCCGACCTATGATTCCGGCGAGTTCGAGGGCCATATGCGGCGCGCCATGGAGGTGGCCGGCTGGAAGGGCTTCAAGAGCCGTCTCAAGGCCTCGGCCAGGGCCGGCAAGATCCGCGGCATCGGCATGGGCTGCTATATCGAGGCTTGCGGCGGCGGCGGCCCGGAAAGCTCGACCGTGATCCTCGAGAAGGACGGCATGGTCACCGTGCTGATCGGCACGCAGTCGAACGGGCAGGGCCACGAGACCGCCTATTCGCAGCTCGTCTCGCAGCATCTCGACATTCCGATGGACCGCATCCGCGTGATCCAGGGCGACACCGACAAGGTCGAGACCGGATCGGGCACCGGCGGCTCGCGCTCGATCCCCGTCGGCGGCGCGGCGCTGAACAAGGCGACCGAAATCCTGTCGGACAACCTCAAGCAGTTGGCCTCCGAAAAGCTGGAGGCCGGCGTCGGGGATCTGGAGATCGTCGACGGCGCGGTGCGCGTCGTCGGCACCGACAAGGCGCTCGATCTCGCCGCGATCGCGGCGCTGCCCGGCGCGACCACGGCGATGCTGCGGGTTCATCAGAGCTGGACACCGCCGGAGGCGACCTATCCGAACGGCACCCATGTCTGCGAGCTGGAGGTCGATCCCGCGACCGGCAACACCGAGATCCTGAACTACGTCGTTGTCGACGATTTCGGCGTGACGCTGAACCCGATCATGCTGCAGGGCCAGGTCCATGGCGGCGCGGGGCAGGGCATCGGCCAGGCGCTGATGGAGGAGATCAGGTTCGATTCCTCCGGGCAGATGCTGACCGCGACCTTCATGGACTACGCCCTGCCGCGCGCGATCGACATCCCGAACTTCCATTTCGAGACCCGCAACGTCCGCTGCGTCACCAACGCCATCGGCGTGAAGGGCGCGGGCGAGGCGGGTGCGATCGGGGCCTGCCCGGCGGTGATGAACGCCATGGTCGATGCGCTGAACCGGGCTGCCGGGATCAAGGCGATCGACATGCCGGCGACGCCGGTGAAGGTCTTCAACGCGCTGAAACAGGCGGGCTATCCGCTTTGATGCAAGATTGGACTTGCTGCAATGCGGATCCAATCGCGTGATTGCGACTTGGCGACACGGCGCTCTTGCTATGAGTTTGAGTCGTTCTAAACGGGGCCGTCTTCCAGAGCCCTCGCAAGGGGTTCACGCATGATCCGTATCGCTCTCGTCGCCGCCAGCCTCGCTATCGGCCTCACCACCGTCGTGGCACAGTCCGATCCGGTCGCCGAGCGCAAGAATGCGATGAAGGGCGTCGGCGCCGCGACCGGACTCGGAGCCAAGATCGCCAAGGGCGAGGAGGCTTTCGACGCCGCCAAGGTCCAGGGCATCTTCAAGACCTATGTCGACGCCGCCAGAAAGATGCCGACGCTTTTCCCCGACAATTCCAAGACCGGCGGCGACACCTCGGCCGGGCCCAAAATCTGGGAGGACGCGGCCGGCTTCAAGGCCGCCTTCGTCAAGTTCGAGGCCGACGCCACCGCCGGCGCGACAGGCGCGACCGACCTCGCCGGTTTCCGAACCGCCTTCGGCAATGTGACGAAGAACTGCGGCTCCTGCCACGAGATCTATCGCATCAAGAAGTGACGCGGCGCGGTCGCTGCCGTCATGCGATGGGAGCTTCATGGAGCGGGCCGCCGGCGCGGGCGGCTCGCTTCTCGCCTCCGCAAGGCGCGATGCGACGAACCTTCTCGCCGGCTGGCGCGTTCGGTTTGGGTTGGTGTGAACTGGAATGGGTCGAGGTTCGATGCGCCGGCTTCCGATAACGCTCGCCGTCTTCGCCGTGCTCGGGCTCGCCGGCTTCATCGTGCTGACCGATCCGCGCCTGGTCTCGCCTTCGCCGCAGATCGGCACGCTGCCGGCGCCCGATATCGAGAACGGCAAGCTGCTTTTCGCCGCCGGCGGCTGCGCCTCCTGCCATGCGACGCCGGGCCAGGACGACAAGCTGAAGCTCGGCGGCGGGCTCGAACTCGGCTCGCCCTTCGGCAAGTTCAACGCGCCCAACATCTCGCCGCATACGCGCGACGGCATCGGCAACTGGGGCGTCAAGGACTTCGTCGACGCCATGGCGCGCGGCGTCTCGCCGTCGGGCCAGCACTATTATCCGGCCTTCCCCTACACCTCCTACCGGCTGATGCCGCCCAAGGCGCTGGCCGACCTCTTCGCCTATATCCGCACGCTTGCGCCCGTCGAGGGCAGGGCGAAGGACCACGAGTTGGCTTTCCCATTCAACATCCGCCGCATCGTCGGCGGCTGGAAGCTGCTGTTCTTCGACGGCGCGCCGTTCAAGGCCGACGCATCGAGGAGCGAGGAGTGGAATCGCGGCGCCTATCTCGTCAACGGTCCCGGCCATTGCGCCGAATGCCACTCCAACCGCAACGCGCTCGGCGCGATCGTCCAGGCGACGCGCTTCGCCGGCGGACCCGATCCGGAAGGCAAGGGCTTCGTGCCGAACATCACCCAGGCCGAGAGCGGCCTCGCCAAATGGTCGAAGAGCGAGATCGCAGAGCTTCTCAAGAGCGGCTTCACGCCGAGCTTCGACAATGTCGGCGGCAAGATGGCGGCGGTGGTGCGCAACACCGCGCAGTTGTCCGACGCCGATCGGCTGGCGATGGCGGAATATCTGAAGTCGCTGCAGGCTGTGCAGGGGCCGCCGAAGCCGGTGAAGACGGACGGGTAAACGACGCCGACCATTGCGTTTGCTGAAGGCGAATGGCAGGAAACCCTTCGCCGCACGTCGTTTCGGCG
Source organism: Allobosea sp. GW821-FHT12C12 (assembly GCF_058807355.1). Taxonomy (NCBI): domain Bacteria; kingdom Pseudomonadati; phylum Pseudomonadota; class Alphaproteobacteria; order Hyphomicrobiales; family Alloboseaceae; genus Allobosea; species Allobosea sp. GW821-FHT12C12. Next base: position 103,679 of record NZ_JBXAQP010000017.1, on the reverse strand, counting down.
TGCCAAACCAGCCGGCCCGCATTTCGATTGCTTTCGATGACCGTCTCGACGTTCCGATTCTACCTGCGCGAGCAGACTCAGGCGGCGCATCAACGGCTCGACGACATGGTGGGTCCGATCGGCACAGCCGAACGGTATCGGGCCTTCGCGAGCGCCTCCTACGCGCATCGACATGCCGTGGAGGGCTATCTGCGATCGGTCGAATGGTCTTCGGCGGTCGGCGCCTGGCGCCCGGGCGCCATCGTCGACCTGATGGAACAGGATCTGGCCGATCTCGGCCTCGACCTGCCGCCGGTCGAACCACTCGACCTGTCAAATGACATAGCCCGCGCGATCGGTGTCGCCTATGTGCTCGAAGGGTCCGCGCTCGGCGCGCGACTGATCGCGCGCATGGTGGCCGATCTCGGCTTCGGGGCCTCGCATGGCGCACGCCATCTCGCCGCCCAGGAACGCGGTCTCTCCAACTGGCGCGATTTCCTCTTGCTCGTCGAGGAGCTTGAATGGATCGATCGCGACGTCGCAGCCGCAGCAGCGAGCGCCACTTTCGACCATGCGGCCCGTTCGATGAGGCTTAACGGGTTCTGCTGAGATGACGACCGTCGACCTGACGAATTGCGACCGGGAGCCGATCCACATTCCCGGCAGCATCCAGCCGCATGGCTGCATGCTGGTCTGCGACGAAGCCGCCGTGACGATCAGGCGTCATTCGTGCAACGCGGCCGCCTTTCTCGGGCTTCCGGAGCAGAATCTTGTCGGCCGGACGCTCGAAGACATCATCGGGGCCGCGCCGGTGCACGAGCTGCGCAACGCGCTGGCTCGCTCGAACCTGCCATCGCGGCCGGGTCTCATGCCGAACGTTCGGCTGGCGAATTCATCCGGGGCGTTCGACGTCAGCGCCCACCGCTTCAAGGGCAATGCGATCGTCGAGTTCGAGGTCGCGGCGGAGGAGGGATCGAACTCGCCGCTTGAATTCGCGCGCACGCTGGTCGGCAGACTGAGTCATGCGGCGAGCCCGCGCGAGCTGATCGCGGGCGCCGCGCGGTTGCTGCGCGCCGTCCTGCAATACGACCGCGTGATGATCTATCAGTTCGCCGCCGACGGGGCCGGCCAGGTGGTCAGCGAGGCCAAGCGCGCCGACCTCGAAAGTTTCATGGGCCAGCACTTTCCGGCGAGCGACATCCCGCGGCAGGCACGGCAGCTCTATCTGCTCAATACGATCCGGCTCGTCTCGAACTCCAGCGGCGAGCGTTCGGTGATCGAACCGACGCTCGACGCCGATGGCGAACCGCTCGACCTGTCCTACGCCCATCTGCGCAGCGTCTCGCCGATCCATTGCGAATATCTGCGCAACATGGGCGTGAGCGCCTCGATGTCGATCTCGATCATCGTCGACGGCGCCCTGTGGGGGCTCATCGCCTGCCACCATTACTCGCCTCGCGCGATGTCGATGAACCAGAGGATCGCGGCCGAGATCTTCGGCGAATTCTTCGCCCTCCAGCTCGGCGCGCTGACGCAGAAGGAAAAGAACGAAGCCGAAGGCCGCGCGAGGGCGTTCCTGAACACGCTGCTGACCGCGTCCTCCCACACGACGGACGTCGCCGAGCTGCTGAGATTGCATCTCGGCGATTTCCGTCAGCTCATGCCCTGTGACGGCGTCGGGTTGCTGATCGACGGCGCGTGGTCGTCCGTCGGCTCCGCGCCGCCGGCAGAGGCGGCGCCGCAGCTTGCGGCCTTCGTCGGTTCCGTGGCGTCGCGGGCGGTCTGGGCGACGAGCCATCTTTCGGAGTCGCTGCCGTCCGCGCGCGCCTTCAGCGCGTCGGCGGCGGGCGTTCTCGTGATTCCGCTGTCGCAGTTGCCGCGCGATTACCTGTTTTTCTTCCGGCGCGAACTCGTGCAGACGATCGAGTGGGGCGGAGACCCCAGCAAGACCTATGAGAGCGGACCGCTCGGCGACAGGCTGACGCCGAGGCAGAGTTTCGCAGTCTGGAAGCAGACCGTCGAGAACCGCTCCCGACCGTGGACGCGCGTCGAGCGGGACATGGCCGAATCGGCGCGAAGCGCGCTGGTCGAGGTGCTGCTGCGGCACAGAGAATTGCTGGCGGAAGAGCGCGAAAAGGCCGACATCCGGCAGAAGGTGCTCAACCAGGAACTTAATCACCGGGTCAAGAACATCCTCTCGCTGATCAAGTCGATCATCGCCCATCCATCGCGGGACGCCATCGACATCGAGGCCTATGTCGCCACCATCCAGGGGCGGATCGACGCCCTGTCCTTCGCCCATGACCAGGCGATGCAAGCCAGCGGGGGCGGCGTCCTCAAGGATCTGCTCGATGCCGAGCTGAGCCCCTACCGGACCGAAGCCGAACGCATCGTCCTGTCGGGCCCGCCCGCGGCGCTCGATTCGCGCGCCTTCGCCGTCCTGGCTCTCGTCGTCCATGAACTCGCGACCAACGCGGCGAAATATGGTGCGCTGTCCCGCGACAGCGGGCGGCTCTCGATCGCATGGCGGCGGGACGGCAATGGCGACTGCGAGATCGGCTGGCGCGAAAGCGGCGGGCCGATCGTCGTTCCGCCGTCGCGGGCCGGTTTCGGCAGTGCGCTCATCGCCCGCAGCATCCCGTTCGATCTCGGCGGCCGCAGCGACGTGTCATTCGAACCGGCCGGCCTCGTCGCGCGCCTGACGATCCCGGCGCGTTTCGTCAGCTGGCTGCAGCAGAACCCCGGAGCGCAATCCGTCCCGGTCGTCCGCGCGTCCGGTGTTGGCACGGCGCGGCCGCTGCGCGACAAGGCCGTGCTTCTCGTCGAGGACCAGTTCCTGATCGCGATGGATGCCGAGGACATGCTGCAGGCGCTCGGCGCGACGAGGGTGGTCGTCTGCGCGAGCATCAGGGAAGCCATGGCCGCGCTCGACCAGGGCCTGCCCGACATCGCCATGCTGGACATCAACCTCGGCAGCGAGACCTCGATGCCCGTGGCGCGACGCCTGCGCGAGCAGGGCGTGCCGTTCGTGTTCGCGACGGGCTACGACGACGGCATGCTGCTCGCCGAGGAAGCCGTCCAGGCGCCGATCGTGCACAAGCCCTATTCGGAGGCCGCGATCGCAGCCGCGATGCTGCAGGCCGTGTCCGCCCCGGCTGGATGAGCGAGCCGGCGGAGTCCATTCGTCGATCTTGAATGCCGCAACTCCTGACGCTATATTGCGTCAGCTAATGTGGCTCCGAGGCCGATCATGTCGCTTGCTCAATATGCCGATCACGGCCTGTTCGCGCCGCGCAAGATCGCCGAGGCGTTGCGCACGACGAGCGAGGAGGTCGCTCGCACGGCAGGCCTGGGCCGTGACGCGGTGCAGCGCCAGGAGCGGGTTCGCTCCGCCAGGACCCAGCGACGCTTGCGTGAGATGGTCGAGATCATCAACAAGGCGGAGCCCCGCTTCGGCTCCGCCTTGATGGCCTATGCCTGGTATCGCTCGGAGCCGCTTTCCGGGTTCTCCGGACAGACGGCGATGCAGCTCGTCCGCGGCGGCCGCGTCGACGAGGTTCTCGACTATATCGATGCGATCGACGCCGGCGTTCATGCCTGAACGCGATGCGCTATCGCGGAACGCTCTACCGGGCTCTGAACCCGATCTACGCGCGTGAACCGCTTTCGGGGCGGGGGGCGGCGCTGCACGGAGGCCGGTTCAACCCGAAGGGCATGCCGGCGCTCTACCTCTCGCTCGCGGTCACGGCCGCGCTGCGCGAGGCCAATCAGGCCGGCAGCCTTCAGCCGACGACGCTGGTCTCCTATCGCGCCGATATCGACGCCATTTTCGACAGCCGCGCCGAAGACGAGTTAACGCAGCACGGCATGGACGCCGCTGCCCTTGCGGATACGGGATGGCGCGACAGCATGCGGATGGCCGGGAAAGCGCCGACGCAACGATTTGCGCTTGGCCTGATCGCCCGGGGCTATCGCGGCTTGCTGGTGCGCAGCTTCGCTCCCGGCGCGAAACCGGACGATCTCAACCTCGTCCTCTGGAGCTGGGGCAAGGCAGCGCCCGAACGCCTGGAACTGACCGGCGACGAGGGACGTCTTTCGCGGTAGAGGGCTGCAAAGCGCCTATTCCATCACCGCCGCCTTGAGGATGCACACCATCATCGCCGCGCCCGGCTCCGAGCCGACGCAGCGCACGATATGGCGCCTGTCGCAGCGATAGCGCAAAGTGTCGCCGGCTTTCGCGCGCTGGACGATGTCGCCGACCTCGACCTCGAATTCGCCGGCCGTCACCGAGAGCGATTCGATCGAGCCGCGCTGGTGGCCCTCGGAATCGAGTTCGCCGCCTGGCTCGGCCTGGACATCGTACCATTGCAGCCATTCCACCGTCTTGATCCAACCGATGATGGCGAGCCTCAGCTTGCCGTCCTCGGAGACCAGGATCGGGGTATCGCTTCGGCTGGTCTTGTCGATGAAGGGCTCTTCCTCGCCGCTGGAGAGCACGCGCTCGATCGAGATGTCGAGCGCCTGCGACAGCCTCCAGATCGTCGCCAGCGTCGGGTTCGTCTCGTTGCGCTCGATCTGGCTGATGATCGATTTCGCGACGCCGGACTGCTCGGCCAGCTCGGAAAGCGAGAGATTATAGGCCTTGCGAAGGCGCTGGATCGTCTTGCCGAGCTGGCCCGAGATGACCTGGGCCCCGGATTCGAGCTCGCGTCCGGCGCGTTCCTTCGTCTCGATGCCCATGACGTCCGCTCGACCTCTCCGCCCGGATCGTTTGCGGAAGCGAACGATCGTTTGACGAAAAGGACTTTGCCCGTTCCGGTTCCACGGGGCAAGCCGGGCCCGCGCAGCGCCGCTCAGGTCGCGCGCGGCGGGCCGACCTCGCGCTGCTCGCGCTTGAGCAGGCCGAGCTGCTGCTCGCGCAGGATGACGTAGATGCCTGAGGTGATCACGATCACGGCCCCGACCAGAACCGTCGTCGCCGGCCAGTCGCCGAAGACGAACCAGCCGATCGCCACGGCCCAGAGCATCGTCGAATACTCGAACGGCGCGATCAGCGAGGCGTCGCCATGGCGATAGGCCTGGACCAGGAGGATCTGGCCGAGCCCGCCGAGGATGCCGACCGCGACCATCAGGGCTGCATCCTGCGGGGTCGGCAGGTTCCAGCCGAGCAGGATGGTCGAGAGCCCGAGCAGGCTGGTCATGATCATGAAATAGAACACGATCGCGCCGGTGCCCTCGGTGCGTGTCAACTGGCGCACCTCGATCGAGGCGAAGGCCGAGCAGCATGCGCCGGCGAGCCCGAGCGCCGCGCCGAAGGCCGGCCCCGCGGCAAGGCCGTTGCCGACGCCGCTGAGATAGGGGGCGAGCATGATCAGGACGCCGGTAAAGCCGATCGTCACCGCGCTCCAGCGGTAGACCCGCACGCGCTCCTTCAGGATCACCGCCGCGAGCACCACGACCGCGAGCGGCGCGGCATAGCCGATCGCGACCGAATCGGAGAGCGGCAGGAACTGCAGCGAGGCGAAACCGCAGAACATTCCCGTCGAGCCGATGACGCCGCGCTTGAGATGGCCGCGCAGGTTTCTGGTCTTGAGCGCCGCGACGACGGGCCCTTGCCAGGCGAGCCAGATCAGCAGGGGGATCAGCGCGAAGAAGGAGCGGATGAAGACGATCTCGCCGGTAGGATAGCGCGCCGCGAGCGACTTCACGCCGGCCGACATCAACGTGAACACCAGCGCCGAAAGCAGCTTGAGGGAAATGCCGAGAAGAGGGGACAACGGACCGGCGCGGCGGGAGGAGACAGCGGTCTTCTACAGGACCGCTCTCCTTAGACCATGGCGGCGAAGCCCCTCAAAGCGTGAAGAGCGCAACCCCGACCGGCGGCAGGCGGGACGAAGCCCGCCACGGCGCCATCAGAAACTGCCCCTGAACACGCCGCCGTCGATCAAGAGGTTCTGGCCGGTGATGTAGCCGGCATGCGCGCTGGCGAGGAAGGCGCAGACATTGCCGAACTCGCCCGGGTTGCCGAAGCGGGCGGCGGGAACCTCGGCCTTGCGGCTGGCCGCCATTTCCTCGGGCGTGACCCCCTTGATCGCCGCCATCTTCGTGGTCGAGCCCTTGAGCCGGTCGGTGTCGAACATGCCGGGCAGCACGTTGTTGATCGTGACGTTGGCATGGGCGACCTCGCGCGCCACGCCGGCGAGGAAGGCGGTCAGCCCGGCGCGAGCCGCCGATGAGACGTCGAGACCGGTCAGCGGCGTCAGCACGCTCATCGAGGTGACGTTGACGATCCGGCCGAAGCGGCGCGCGATCATGCCGTCGACGACGCGCTGAACCAGCTCCAGCGGCGTCGCCATGTTCTGGACGACGCCCTCGAGAAGCGCCTCGCGGGATACATCGCGAAACGGTTTCGGCGGAGGACCGCCATTGTTGTTGATCAGGATGTCGGGCGCGGGCGCCGCTGCAAGCAGCGCGTCCTGGCCGGCGCGCGTCGAGACGTCCGCCACCACCGCGATCACGGTCGCGCCGGTGGTGGCACGAATCTGGCTCGCGGTGGTCTCGAGCGTGGCCGCGTCGCGGCCATTGATCACCACGATGCAGCCGGCCTCGGCCAGCGCCTGCGCGGCGCCGCGGCCGAGCCCCTTGCTGGAGGCGCAGACTATGGCCGTGCGGCCTGAAATTCCCAGATCCATCAGTTTTCTCCGAAGCCTTTTCAACCCGAACGCCAGCCAGAGCACGCTTTCGATACGGCGTCATCAAAGCGCAATGCAAATCAGCCAAACGCCCGGCACATCGCAACGGCACGGGCCCGGCGGCATGAGCGACGACGACGACGCGAAGCAGGTCCGCAGCATCTTCATTTCCGATCTCCATCTCGGCACGCGCGGCGCGAAGGCCGACCTCGTGCTGGAATTCCTGCGCGCCTACGACGCGCCGCAGATCTATCTGGTCGGAGACATCATCGACGGCTGGCGGCTGAAGAGCGGCTGGTATTTTCCGCAGTCGCACAACGACGTGATCCAGAAGCTGCTGCGCAAGGTGCGCAAGGGCTCGAAGCTGACCTACGTCACCGGCAACCACGACGACTTCCTGCGCGATTTCACCGGGCTGCGGTTCGGCGGCATCACGCTGGTCGACGAGGTCATCCACGAGACGGCCGACGGCAAGCGCCTGCTCGTCATCCACGGCGACCTGTTCGACCTGATCGTGCGCAACGCCAAATGGCTCGCGCTGCTCGGCGACTGGGCCTACACGCTGGCGCTCAGCCTGAACACGGTGGTCAACAAGGCGCGTCGGCTGGTCAACCTGCCGCACTGGTCGCTTTCGGCCTGGGCCAAGCTCAAGGTCAAGAACGCCGTCAACTACATCGGCGAGTTCGAGACCTGCCTGGCCGCCGAGGCGCGCCGTCACCAGGCCGACGGCGTGGTCTGCGGCCATATCCATCACGCCGCCTATCGCGAGATCGACGGGCTGACCTACATCAACACCGGCGATTGGGTCGAAAGCTGCACGGCCTTCGTCGAGCATCACGACGGCCGCTTCGAGCTGATCCGCTGGCCGCAGTACCGGCTGAAGGGGCAGGCGCCGGTTCCCGTCGTCGTGCCGGCGCCGCCTCGGCCCGCCCTGGTGGAGGCCGCCTGATGCGCCTGATGATCGCGACGGATGCCTGGCGGCCCCAGATCAACGGGGTCGTCCGGTCGCTGGAGCGAATGGTCGAGGCCGGGCCGGCTTTCGGCGTCGAGGCGAGGATGCTGACGCCGGAAGGCTTTCGGCAGATCGGCCTGCCGAGCTACCCCGATATCCGGATCGCGCTGGCGACGCGCAAGGCGATCGCCCGCCGCATCGCCGATTTCGGGCCCGACCATATCCATATCGCCACGGAAGGGCCGATCGGCTGGCTGACGCGAGCGGTCTGCCTCGTCCAGAAGCGGCCCTTCACCACGAGCTACCACACGCGCTTCCCGCAATATGTCGCGGCGCGCTGGCCTATCCCCGAGCACTGGAGCTACCGTTTCCTGCGCCGCTTCCACGGGCCGGCGGCGGCGGTGATGGTCTCAACGATGACGGTCGAGGCCGAACTGCGCCGGCACGGTTTCGAGAAGATCGTGCGCTGGGGACGCGGCGTCGATCTCGGGCTGTTCCATCCGCGCCCTGCCAGCGTGCTCGATCTGCCGCGGCCGATCTTCCTCAGCGTCGGGCGCGTCGCGGTCGAGAAGAACCTCGACGCCTTCCTGTCGCTTCGGCTGCCGGGCAGCAAGGTCGTGGTCGGCGACGGGCCGGCGCGGGGCGATCTGCAGCGCGCCTATCCGGACGCGACCTTCCTGGGCACGCGCGAGGGCGAGGAGCTGGCGGCGATCTATGCTTCCTGCGACGTCTTCGTCTTCCCGAGCCTGACCGACACCTTCGGCATCGTGCTGCTGGAGGCGGCCGCAAGCGGCTTGCCCGTCGCCGCCTTCCCGGTGCAGGGGCCGAGCGACGTCTTCGCCGGCAGCGGCGCGGCGGTGCTGTCGGAGGATCTGCGCGCGGCGGCATTGGCGGCGCTGCGGATACCGCGCGAATCCTGCCTGGTGCTGGCCGCCGGCCATAGCTGGCGGCGCAGCGCCGAGCAGTTCTACGGCCATATCGCAAGTGTCGCGCGCGACGAGGCCGGCGCGCTCGCGCGCAGCGAGACCAGGACCGGCGTGCCGGCTTCCTCGGGCCTCAGAGCCTTCGCGAACGCTCATCGCGCGGAAGCGCCCGCTCCGGAGCGCCTGCGGGCTTGAGCTCGGCGCGGTACTGGTCGCGCCGCTCGTGAACGGAGGCGATGACGAGGCCCATCGGCACGCCGAGCCCGACGAGAGCCGCCTCCGAGAGCTGAAGGCTCGCCTCGATCGTCTCGGGCACCGCATCGTTCACGCCGATCTCGTAGAGATGCCGGGCATGGGCCGCGTCGCGGGCGCGGGCGACTATGATCAGGTCGGGTCTCAGCGCGCGCGCCGCCAGGACGGTCTCGTCGACGACGCGGGCGTTGTTGATGCTGACGATGAGCGCCGTCGCCTCCTCCAGACCGCATAGGCGCAGGAAATCCGGCCGCGTCGCGTCGCCGAAGAAGGCGGGCTTGCCGGCCCGGCGCTGGGCCGCGATCACCGATGCATCGGAGTCGATCACGATGTAGGGCTTGCGGTGGTCCTCCAGCATGGCGCTGACCAGCTTGCCGACGCGGCCGCAGCCGACGACGATGGCGCGCGCCGAATGATCGTCCGGCGGCAGGATTCTCGCCTCGTCGGGAACAGCGGCCGGCACGACCAGCCTCGATGCCCAGGCCCGAGCCAGGCGCGCCAGCAGGGGCAGCGTCACCATGGTCAGCGAGACGGCGGCGAGGACGAGGCTCGCGGCCTCCTGCGAAAGCAGTTTGGCCGCGACCGCGCCGCCGAACAGAACGAAGGCGAACTCGCCGCCGGGCCCGACCATGATGGCGATCTCGAGGGACGTCGCCGGCGACAGCCTGAAGCGGCGCGCCAAGGCGAAGACGATCAGCGATTTCGTCGCGAACAGGCCGATCGCGATGCAGAGGATGGCGACGGGATAAGCCGCCAGCTCGGCCGGGTTCACGCTCATGCCGACCGTCAGGAAGAAGACGCCGATCAGGAGCGACTTGAACGGCTCGATCGTCACCTCGATGGCGCGCCGATATTCGGTTTCCGCCAGCAGCAGCCCGGCGATGAAGGCGCCCAAGCCCATCGAGAGACCGGCCGCGGCCGCGATCAGCCCGGTGCCGAGCGCGATCAGGAGCGTCGCCGCCATGAAGCTCTCGGAGGAATCGGTCGAGGCCACGAGCCGGAACAGCGGCCTGAGCGCCACCCGGCCGATCACCACGATGGCCGTGATCGCGACGAAGGCCTGCACCATCGCCTGCGCGAGGCCGGCCAGCAGCGAACCGCCCCCGGCCTGCGCGCCGAGCACGCTGACGAGGAAGAGCAGCGGGATCACCGCAATGTCCTGGCAGAGCAGGATGGCGAAGCTGGCGCGGCCGGCCGAGGAGGTCATGCGGCGCTTGGCCGAGAGCAGTTCCACCACCATCGCCGTCGACGACAAGGCGAGGCCGAAGCCGATGATCAGGGCCGCCGCCGCCGGCTGCCCGAAGGCGTAGGCGACGGCGCCGATGACCAGCGCCGAGAGCACGACCTGACCAAGGCCCAGGCCGAAGACGAGCCGGCGCATCGTCATCAGGCGCTCGAAGGAGAGTTCGAGCCCGATGACGAAGAGCAGGAAGGCGACGCCGAGCTCGGCCGGGCCCGCCAGCGCCTCCGCGCTCGACACGGTGATCGTGCGCAAGAGCGGGATCGACGAGACGAGGCCGCCGAGGCCGAAGGGGCCGAGGACGGCGCCGCAGGCCATGAAGGCGACGACCGAGTTGACCTTGAAGCGCTTGGCGAAAGGCACGATCACGCCGGCTGTCGCCAGGACCACGATGGCGTCGCGATAGGCTGAGGGATCGACGGTTCCGGCCACGTGCTGTCCTGCTGAATCGTTCGAATGTGAATCGGTCGGGAAGTCCTCGCCGAACCTTGCGGTCTCGCCACCCGCAACACAATCGCGGTGGGCGCTGTCGCCGCGAGAAACTTGAGTTGCGGCATGGGCCGTCATGCCCGGCGGCTCCCGCAAGGCCTCACGGGCTTGGCGTTTCCAATCCAGGACATCCTGGTCTAGCGTCCGCGCAATCGTCCAGAAGGGTCGTCCATGCGCTTTGCCGGCACCGAAAACTATGTCGCCACCGAAGACCTCGCCGTCGCCGTCAACGCCGCGATCCGGCTGGAACGGCCGCTCCTGGTCAAGGGCGAGCCCGGTACCGGCAAGACCGTGCTGGCCGAGGAGATCGCGACCGCGCTCGGGGCGCCGCTGATCACCTGGCACGTCAAATCGACGACCAAGGCGCAGCAGGGGCTCTACGAATACGACGCGGTCAGCCGTTTGCGCGACAGCCAGCTCGGCGACGCGCGCGTTTCCGACATCGCCAACTACATCAGGCGCGGCAAGCTCTGGGACGCCTTCGTGGCGCCGGAGCGCCCGGTGCTGCTGATCGACGAGATCGACAAGGCCGACATCGAGTTCCCGAACGACCTGCTGCTCGAACTCGACCGCATGGAATTCCATGTCTACGAGACCGGCGAAACAATCCGCGCGGCGCGTCGGCCGGTGATGATCATCACCTCCAACAACGAGAAGGAACTGCCCGACGCCTTTCTGCGGCGCTGCTTCTTCCACTACATCCGCTTTCCGGACGCGGAGACGATGAAGGCGATCGTCGAGGTGCATTTCCCCGGCATCAAGAAGCGGCTGATGGAGGAAGCGCTGCGCGTGTTCTTCGAGGTGCGCGACGCGCCGGGCCTCAAGAAGAAGCCCTCGACCTCCGAACTGCTCGATTGGCTCAAGCTGCTCGTCGCCGAGGAGATGACGCCCGAGATGCTGCGCGAGCGCGACCCGCGCAAGCTGATCCCGCCGCTGCACGGCGCGCTCCTGAAGAACGAGCAGGATGTCGGCCTGTTCGAGAAGCTGGCCTTCATGACGCGCCGCGAACAGCGCTGACCGCCGAAGGCGCAAATCCGGGATTGAGCGCCATCCCGATGATCTTGCGCGCCGCTAACCAGGCACGGTCCCGGAAGCGTAATCGGTCATCGTCATCGAATACGACTTCAGCGGCTTGCCGTTGTGATGAACGTCGCCGACAAACCTCATTCCGACCTTTTCGGCGACGCGCATGGAGCCGGTATTTTCAGGATGGATGTCGGCGAGGACTCGATCGAGGCGCAGGCTCTCGAACGAGTGACGGATGAAGGGCAGGGCCGCCTCCGTGGCATGGCCCTTGCCCCATGAAAGCCGATTCAGCGCCATCCGATCTCGACCTCCGGTCCGACGCCGTCATGGGGGATCAGAAGTATCCATCCGAGAAAATCGGCCGGACGAGCCTTCGCGAAGATCGACCAATATCCAAGCCCCTCGCCGAACGATCTCTCGATCCTGTCGCGCAGGAAGCGCTCGTGCTCGGCAGGATCATTCCATGGTCCGACGACGTATTTCGTCACGTCCGGATCGCGATCCATCGCCAGACAGGCGTTGAAATCCGCAATGAAACGCGGGCGGATGAGCAGCCGCTTCGTTTCAAAGTTCGGCAACATTCGTCGAGCCCTTTCGCGAAAGCCATGATCGACAGCCTCTCGCAAAAACGCGGCCGTATCACTAGGTTCGCAGCATGCGACGCCTGATGCTGCTCCGCCACGCCAAATCGAACTGGCCCCAGGGCGTGGCCGACCGCGAGCGCCCGCTCGCGGCGCGGGGGCGCGAAGCGGCGCCGGTGATGGGGCGCTATCTCGCCGACGAAATGCTGCTGCCCGACCTCGTGCTGGTCTCCCCGGCGCGGCGGACGGCCGAGACCTGGGATCTGGTGGCCCCGATGCTGCCGCGGCGGCCGCCGGTCCATGTCGAGCCTCGGATATACGAGGCCGCGACGAAGCGGCTGCTGGAGGTCGTGCTGGAACAGGAAGCGCCTGTCCGCACGCTGCTGATGATCGGCCACAATCCCGGTTTCGAGGAGCTGGCGGCGCTGCTGACCGGCCATGGCGACCGCTATGCGGCGGCGCGGATGGCCCAGAAATACCCGACCTGCGGGCTTGCCGTGCTCGATTTCGCGGTCGAGGACTGGCGGGACGTCGCGGCACGCGGCGGACGGCTCGACCGTTTCGTGACGCCTGCCTCGCTCGGCGAAGGCCCCGACGAGTGAGCCTGGTCAAGTCGTGAGCACTTCCTATCTCGACGAGGCGCGCAATGCCGCGCTCGCCTTCGGCGACAGCCTGCTCGGGCTGGCGCGGCCGAGGCTCAGGCTCGGCGTCACCGGACTGTCGCGCTCGGGCAAGACCGTCTTCACCACCGCGCTGATCCAGAACCTGATCGAGGGCGCGAAACTGCCGGTGCTCAAGGCCTCGGCCCAAGGCCGGATCAGCCGCGTCAGGCTGTCGCCGCAGCCCGACCCCGACATCCCGCGCTTTCCCTACGAGGCGCATCGCGCGGCGCTGGGCGGCCCCGCGCGGCGCTGGCCGGAATCGACGCGGCGCATCTCCGAACTGCGCGTCGAGATCGACTACGAGCGCGCGGAGGGCTGGTTCAGGGGGCCGGCGACGCTGACGCTCGACATCGTCGATTACCCCGGCGAATGGCTGCTCGACCTCGCCCTGATCGGGCAGGACTACGTCGCCTGGTCGCGGCAGGCCGCGACCGATGCGCGCAAGGCCCACCGGCGCGAGGCGTCCGCCGCCTGGCTGGACGATCTGGCCGATCGCGACCCGGCGTCGCCCGCCGACGAACTGGCGGCCGAGGCGGCGAGCGGGAGCTTCAAGGCCTATCTCGCGCGGCTGCGGGACGATCCGGAAGCCGTCGCGGTGACGCCGCCGGGGCGTTTCCTGATGCCGGGCGACCTCGAGGGCTCGCCGGCCCTGACCTTCGCGCCGCTCGATCTCGGCCCCGACGCGTCGATCGTGCCGGGCACGCTGGCGGCGCTGATGGCGGAGCGTTTCGAGGCCTATAAGCGCGTCGTCGTCGCGCCGTTCTTCCGCGACCATTTCGCCCGGCTCGACCGCCAGATCGTGCTGGTCGACGCCTTGGCCGCGCTCGACGTCGGCGCGCCGGCTCTGGCCGATCTCGAAACGGCTCTGGGACAGGCGCTGGCGGCCTTCCAGGTCGGGCGCAACTCCTGGCTCTCCAGCCTGTTCTCGCCGCGCATCGAGCGCGTGCTGTTCGCGGCGACCAAGGCCGACCATCTGCACCATACCAGCCATGACCGGCTGGCGGCCGTGATGAGCCATCTCGTGGCGCGCGCCGCGGCGCGGGCGCAAGGGGCGGGCGCGCGCGTCGAGACCATGGCGCTCGCCGCGGTGCGCGCGACCCGCGAGGTCCGCATCAGGGAGGGCCGCGACGAGCTTCCGGCGATCGTCGGCGTGCCGGAAGCCGGCGAGAGCGTCGGCGCGGACACCTTCGACGGATTGACCGAGGCCGCGATCTTTCCGGGCGAATTGCCGGAACGGCCCGAGGCGATCTTCGATCCGGCCGCGCGCTGGGAGATCCGCGCGCCGCGCTTCCGGCCGCCGCTGGTCGCGGCCGATGCCGGCGGGCGGGTGCAGCCGCCGCCGCAGATCCGGCTCGATCGCGCGCTGGAATTCCTGATCGGCGACCGGCTGGCATGAGGGAGGCGACGAGGTGAACGGCAAGACTCCCCGCGCCATCCGGCTCGATCCCGCGAGGCCCGATGCCTCGGTCGACGTTTCGGCGCGCGGGAACGGCTTCTCGATCCTGCCCGAGAGCGAGCCGCTCGATCCTGTCGAGCCGGCGGCCGTGCCTGTCGCAAGGCGGCGCTTTTCCTGGGGCGGCGTCTTCGTCGCCGGGCTGTCCGGCTTCCTGGCGCTGGCGATCGGCGTCTGGGCCGAGCGCGCCGTCGCCAGCCTGATGAGCCGGAACCCGGCGCTGGGCTATGCCGCGCTGGCCTGCGCGGCTGTCGCCGCGCTCGCGCTGCTCGTCATGCTCGGCCGCATCCTGCGCGACATCCTGCGCGAGCGGAGGGTCGAGGCGCTGCGCCTGCGCGCGACCGAGGTACTGGCCGGCGGCACGCTCGACGCCGCCAAAAGGCTCGCCGGCGATCTCGTCGCGCTCTACGGCTCGCGCCCGGAGACGGCCAAGGGCCGCGCCGCGCTCACCGACGCGCTGCCGCGGCTGTTTGCGCCGCGCGACGTGCTGAGCGTCACCGAGCGCGCTTTGCTCGGCCCGCTCGACGCCGCGGCGCAGGCTCAGATCGCCCAGGCGGCGCGGCGCGTCTCGCTCGTCACCGCGGTCAGCCCGCGCGCGCTGATCGACATCGTGTTCGTGCTGGTCGCCTGCGCGCGGCTGCTGCGGACGATCGCGAGCATCTATGCCGGGCGGCCAGGCGCGCTCGGGCTCATCAGGCTCGGGCGGCAGGTGCTCGGCCATCTCGTCGTGACCGGCGGCATCGCGGCCGGCGACGCGGTGATCCAGCAGGTCGTCGGGCAGGGGCTCGCCGCGCGGCTTTCGGCCAAGCTCGGCGAGGGCGTGCTGAACGGCCTGCTGACCGCGCGCATCGGGCTGGCGGCGATCGCGGTCTGCCGGCCGCTGCCCTTCGTGGAGCGCGCGCCGCCGACATTGTCGGAGGTGGCGGGCGATCTGACGGCGTGGCGCGGCTCATCCTCCGAGGGCTGAACGACCCGGCAGTTTTTGCCGGACGGCGGCGAATTTGCCCGGTGAAAAACGTCGCTTAAACGCTGGAAAACCATCTAAGCGCTTGGAAAACAAAGCGCGTTTGCATGGCACAGGCCGTGCAGAACCGGCCTCGGGTTTGCGCGCGGCCAAGTCGGCCGCCAGTCGAGGCGAGGATCTCATGGGTGTTTTCAGTGCGTTGACGACGGCGGTGTCGGGCCTGCAGGCGCAGTCCTACGCGCTGGAGAACATCTCCGGCAACATCGCCAACTCGCGAACGGCGGGCTTCAAGCGCGTCGATACGACCTTCGCCGACCTGGTGCCGGATTCGGCGCTGAACCGCCAGATCGCCGGCTCGGTCGCGGCCTACAGCCAGGCGACCAACACGATCCAGGGCGACCTTTCGGCGACCCGAATCGACTCCAACGCGGCGATCAACGGCGACGGCTTCTTCGTCGTCGACCAGCGCCAGAGCGGGCTCGGCGCGAACACGCAGTTCACCAACTCCAACTTCTACACCCGCCGCGGCGATTTCGACTTCGACGCCAACGGCTATCTCGTCAACGGCGCGGGCTACTATCTCAAGGGTCTGAAGATCGACACGGTCACCGGCCAGCTCGTCGGCACCCAGCCGGAGGTGCTGCGCATCACCAAGGAGCAGTTCCCGGCCAAGGCGACGACCTCGATCGAGTATCGCGCCAACATCCCCGCCTATCCGAAGACCAACGAGGCGAGTACGACGGTTCCCGATTCGGAGCTGCTGCAGGCGCCGGGCGACTATCCCGGCGCCGACCCGCGCGCCACGCCGACCGGCACGGGCACGGTGGTCGGCAGCGACCTGACGAACTTCCTGAGCCAGTCGATCCCGGGCGGCTCGGTCACGGTCTACGACCAGCTCGGCAAGGCGACCAGCGTCGAACTGCGCTGGGCCAAGATCGACAACACCGCCGGTGGCGGCACCGATACCTGGAACCTGTTCGTCGCCGAGAACACGGCCGCGACCGGCGCGACCGTCGCCTATCGCAACGCCAACACCGCGATCACCTTCGGGGCGACCGGCCAGCTCACCGCGCCGGCGGGCGGCAACATCCCGCTGCCGACGATGACGATCGCCGGAACCACCATCACGGGAATCAACCTGACCACCGGAGGCAACGGCCTGACCCAGAACGGCGACGTCAGCGGCCAGATCGACGCCCGCAGCATCCGCCAGGACGGCTACACCGCCGGCACGCTCGACCGCGTCTCGGTCTCGGGCGAAGGGCAGGTCATCGGCACCTTCAGCAACGGCCAGGTCGTCGCGCTGGCGCAGCTCTCGGTCGCGCGCTTCAACGCCGGCAACTCGCTGAAGCGGCTCGATGGCGGCGCCTTCGAGGAGACGATCGAATCCGGCGCGCCGATCGTGGGCCTCGGCACCTCGCAGCTCATCGGCGGCAACGTCGAGCAGTCCAACACCGACATCGCCGACGAGTTCTCGAAGATGATCGTCACCCAGCAGGCCTATTCGGCCAACACGAAGGTCATCACCACGGCCCAGGAGATGCTGCGCGACGTCTTTAGCATCATCCGCTGAGGGCCGGCAGCGCGCCCCCGTAACGCGCGGTCCAGAAGGGCCGGGCTGACGACAGGAGTTGACGATGGGCCTCAGCTCGTCATTGGGAACCGCGATTTCCGGTCTGCAGGCCACGCAGATCGGCATCGGCGTGATCTCGCAGAACGTCGCCAATGCCGACAAGACCGGCTATGTGCGCCGCACGGTCTCGACCAACGACACCTATGCCGGAAACAAGGTCGGCGCCAACAGCACGGCGGTCCAGCGATTGCTCGACCAGGTCGTGCAGCGCCAGCTCTGGCAGGAATCCTCGGGCGCGGCCTACACCTCGGCGCGGGCCGATATGCTGTCTGGCCTCGACAGGCTCTATGGCGCGCCCGGCAGCACGACGGCTCTGGACTCCGTCTACAGCAGCTTCACCAGCGCCTTGCAGGCGCTGCAGAACGACCCCGGCTCCTACGCCGGCCGCACGGCCGTGCTCGACGCCGCCTCGCAGCTGGCGCAGCGGCTGAACGGTCTCTCGTCCGGCGTGCAGGCGCTGCGCACGGAGGCCGAGACCGGCATCGCCAATGCGGTGACGCAGGTCAACGAGCTCCTGAACGCGCTGACCACGGTGAACGGCCGCATCGCGACGGGCCAGAACGACAGCAACACTGCCGATCTGCGCGACCAGCGCGACCTGATCGTCGCCGAACTCTCGCAATACATCGACATCCGCACCAGCGAGGACGCGCGCGGCAACCTCACCATCGTCACCACCTCCGGCGCGCAGATCTTCGACGGCCGGCCCTCGGTCACCTTCGCCTTCGACCAGCGCCCGGTGCTCGGCGCGCAATCGCAGTGGAGCCCCGTCGCCGCCGAGCGCGGCGTCGGCACCATCACGTTGACGGACAATTCCGGCAACACGATCGACGCCATCGCCAACAGGGCGTTCCGCTCCGGCGAGATCGCGGCCTTCGTCGAATTGCGCGACAAGACGCTGGTCCAGGCGCAGGCGCAGCTCGACGAGATCGCGGCGCAGCTTTCCGGCGCGCTGTCCGACCGCGAGGTCGCGGGCACCGCGGTCACCGCCGGCGCGGCGGCGGGCTTCGAGGTCGACCTGACCGGCCTCCAGTCCGGCAACAGCGTCACGCTCGACTACAAGGTGACGCCGGGCGGCCAGCCGCAACGCTTCACCTTCGTGCGCGTCGAGAGCGCGGGCACGCTGCCTTTGCCGGCCAATGCCAGCGGCGACGCCAACAACCGCGTCGTCGGCATCGATTTCTCCGGCGGCCCGGCCTCGGTCGCGACGCAGATACAGGCCGCGATCGGCGGCGGCTTCACGGTTTCCAACACGGGTTCGGTGCTGCGCATCGTCGATGACGGCGCCGGCGCCACGCGCGATGTCGTCGGCCTGACGGCGCGCCCGACCGCGACCGGCCTGGCGTCCGCCGGCGGCGCGGTCGAACTGCCCTTCTTCGTCGATGCGGGGGCCGGAAACGCCGCTTTCACCGGGTCCTTCGAGGGAGGTTCGCAGGCGTTGGGCTATGCCGCCCGGATCGTCGTCAATCCGGGCCTGATCGCCGACCGCTCCCGGCTCGTGGTCTACAACACCTCGCCGGCGACCGCGCAGGGCGACCCGGCAAGGCCGAAACTCCTGCTCGAGCGGCTGAGCCAGAGCCAGCGCGCCTTCACCGGCGCGACCTCGCTCGACGGCTCGACCGCGACCTCGACGGGGACCGTATCGAGCTTCGTGCAGCGCGTCGTCGCCTCGACCGGGCAGGCGGCCGAGGCCGCCAAGCGGCTCGACGAAGGCCAGCAGGTTGCGCTGTCCTCGGTCCAGAGCCGCTTCCAGGCGACCTCCCAGGTCAATGTCGACCAGGAAATGTCGACGCTGATCGAGCTGCAGACAGCCTATGCCGCCAATGCGCGCG
Source organism: Allobosea sp. GW821-FHT12C12 (assembly GCF_058807355.1). NCBI lineage: Bacteria > Pseudomonadati > Pseudomonadota > Alphaproteobacteria > Hyphomicrobiales > Alloboseaceae > Allobosea > Allobosea sp. GW821-FHT12C12. Next base: position 85,001 of record NZ_JBXAQP010000017.1, on the reverse strand, counting down.
TCATCTCCACGGTCAAGGAGCTGATGGACGTGCTGCTGCGCATCTGAAGGGCCATCGTCATGACCATCACCACCAACGGGACCGGCGCCTACCGCGCGGCCAAGCCCAGCGAATTCGTCTCGACGCGCTCGCAGTTCGACGACCTGCAGCGCCAGCTCGCCACCGGCAAGCGCAGCGAGACCTATGGCGATCTCGGCATCGGGCGGCGCGCCAGCCTCGATCTCAACGCCAAGGTCGCCTCGATCGATTCCTGGCTGCAGGGCGTCAAGCTCGCCGAGATCAATCTGAGCCTGTCGGCCAAATCGGTCGAAAACTTCGCGAAGCTGACGACCGAGACGAAGAACGATGTCCGCTCGAACAGCTATACGGCGAGCGCCAGCGGCCGCTCCGCGCCGCAGGTGCTGGCCGAAGAGAAATTCAAGCAGACGCTCGATCTGCTCAACACCGACGTCAACGGCCGCTACCTGTTCTCGGGCCGGACCTCGGATATCGAGCCCGCGGTCGGGTATTCGCTGATCGTGGATGGCGACGGAGCGGGCCGGGCCGGGCTGAAGCAACTGATCTCCGAGCGCAAGCAGGCCGACCTGGGTTCCGGGCTCGGCCGCCTGACCGCTGGCGGAGCCGGTACGAGCGCGACGATCGCCGAGGAAGCGACCGTCCACGGCTATGGCTTCAAGCTCGCCGGCGCGACGACGAATTCGGCAGGGCTGGCGCCGACCTACACCGCCGGTCCGCCGGCGGACATCGCGGTCAACGTCGCCGGCCAGCCGCTTCCGGGCGAGAACCTGCGCATCCTCCTCGATCTACCCGACGGCACCAGGGAGGAGATCGTGCTCACCGCGCGCTCGGAAAGCTCGAACGGCTCGGCCTCGGACAGCTTCGTGATCGGCGCCAGCGTCAATGCGACAGCCGCCAATCTGCGTGCGGCTATCACGGCCGCGCTGACCAAGGAGGCGCAGACGACGTTGTCGGCCGCCTCGGCCACCGTCGCGGCAAAGAACTTCTTCGACGGCAGCCTCAGCAGCCCGCCCCTGCGCGTGCCGGGGCCGGGCTTCGCCACGGCGACAGCCGCGCCGACGGCCGGCACGGCGAGCAACACAGTGATCTGGTATCAGGGCGACGACGGGGCCGGTTCGGCGCGCGCCACGACGACCGTCCAGGTCGACCAGAGCCAGCTCGTCGCCACCGGCGCGCGGGCGAACGAGCAGACCTTCCGCGTCGGCCTCGCCCAATTCGCGGTGCTCGCGGTCGAGACCTTCCCGGCCAGCGACGCCAATTCGCAGGCGCGCTACGAGGCGCTGACCGATCGGGTGCGCGAGGCGCTCGGCTTCGGCGGCGCGGTCCAGAAGCCGTCCGAGATCATCACCGAATTCGGCACGGCGCAGAAATCGATCGCCTCGGCCAAGGAGCGGAACACCGCCGCGAAGAACTATTTCGACACGACGCTCGCCGGCATCGAGAACGTCACCACCGAGGATGTGGCGGTGCAGATCCTGGCCGTGCAGAACCGGCTCCAGGCGAGCTACCAGACGACCTCGATCCTGTCGAAGCTGTCCCTGACCAACTACCTCTGAACGACGGCCGTTTCGCCGGGCAAGGGGGCGTCGCCATGACATGGCGACGCCCCTGGTCGTTTGCGTCTCGTGCCGGCCTCAGCGGCCGCGCAGGCCGGCGGCGATGTCGCGGTTGATCTGGATCAGGGAGCCCAGCGCCTCGGGCGCGGGCGCGGCCGCTATCCGGAAGGTCTGGTTGAAGATGAAGTTGGCGAGGCCGAGGATGTTGCGCTTGATGTCGACGGGGAGGGGATTGTCCTCCGCGATCACGGCCGAGACCAGCAGCGTCCAGAGCTTGCGGTTGTAGCCCAGCGCCTCGTCGAGCTCGCGGAGGCGGCCCGTCCAGTCGTCGGCGATGGCCTGGAGCCGCATCGCCGCCTTGATCAGAAGCGAGGCTTCGAGGTCGCGGGGGGAAACGGTCGACTGGGCTGACTTGGCGGCGGCAACGTAAGCGCTAAACCCGTTTTGCATTCTCGATGAGTTCCGCTTCGTAGGCGATGAGCTTCTTGGCTGCCTTCAAAGCCTTGTACAGGTCGTTGCTTAAGATGCGGTTATTGATCTCGTGGATGTGCTCGAGCGCGCTCGGCGCGGCCTGGACGAAGTCGCGGACGAGGTCGAAATAGAGCTGGTGCTCGTAGGTCGGATCCTGGGCGAGATACATCAGCTGGATCGCGAGATAGATCTTCCTGGCCGGGCTGTCGGCGGTCGCCGCGGTGAGGATGTCCTTCTCGCGCAGGATCGGGGCGTCGCCCTCGATGAAGAAGCGCGTGCGCTGCTCGTCGTTGCGGATCACCACCTGGCCGATGATGATGCGTTCGCGCGGCTTGAGCTCGACCTTGAGAGCCATGACGGTCTTAGCCTTCTGGCTGGAGGGAGGGGCCTCGCCGGCGGTATCAGCCGAAGAGACGAAGCACGCCCTGGTCGGCCTGCGAGGCGAGGGAGAGGGCGGTCTGCGAGAGCTGCTGGCGGGTGTTGAGGGCGAGCAGCTTGGCGCCTTCCTCGTTTGAATCCGCCAGCACCAGGTTGTCGGCGCCGTTGGTCAGCGTGTTGACCAGGTTCTTGGTGAAATCCTGGCGGGTCTGCACGACCGAGAGGTTGGAGCCGAGCGTCGAAGCGATCGAGCGCAGCGAGGTCAGCGAGCTCGTCAGAGCATCCGCGACCGAGTTGAGCGAGACGTCGTCCTGGATGTTGAATTCGCCGGTGACGGCACCGGAGCCGGCGGCGGTCAACACGCCGAGATTGGCGGCGGTCAAGGTCTCGCCCTGGATGTCGAGCTTGGACTGGTTGGTGCCGGTCTTCTCGTTGAAGATGATCGAGAGCTTGTCGCCGTTGAGCAGGTTCTTGCCGTTGAAGCCGGCGTCCTTGGCCAGCAGATCGATCTGCGAACGGAGGTCGTTGAACTGCTTGATCAGATTGGAGCGAACGGTCGAATTGCCGCCGGCCGAGACGATGCCTGCGCCGGCGCTGTCGCCGTCGGCGACGGCCAGGCCGAAGGCGACGTTCTGGTTGGTGCCGCTGGAGGCGTTGGCGCGGGCTGCCGTCGCATCCGCGCCGGCGCCGATGCCGACACGAAGCGTCGCCGAGCCATTGCCGGTGACATTGAGGCGGCCCTGATCATCGACGGTCGCGGTTGCGATGCCCGATGCGTTGATCGCGTTGACGACGTCGCGGACCGTCGCCGTCGCGGAGAGATCGACCGTGTAAGTGGTCGCGCCGGCCGACACCGTCAAAGCGGTGGCGGGCGTTGTCGTCGCATTGATCAGATGACCCGATGAGGAGGACGTCGCGTCTGCTGGAGCGCCGGCGTTGCTGACACGCTTGTCGAGCGCAATGTCCTTGCGGCTCTTTCCGCCGGTCGCCGTGACCTCCGCGGCTTTGGCGAGCACGTCGGCCGTGCCGACCTTGTTGGGGCGGTTGGCGGCATTGTCGGCCTGCGCCTGCTTGACGGTCGATTGCAGCGACTGGACCAGCTTGGTGATCGAGTCGATGCCTTGCGATGCCGCCGTGATCGTCTGGATGCCGTTGGAGATGCCGTCGAGCAGCCCCTTCAGCTCGCCGGCGCGGTCGTTCAGGCCAAGCGAGGTGAAGAAGTTGACCGGGTTGTCGATCGCCGAATTGACGCGCTTTCCGGTGGCGAGGCGGTTCTGGATGACGCCCTGCTCGGCCGTCGTCTGCTGCAGCGAGAGCAGGTTCTGCCTGACGCCGGCGGTAAGAATCGTATTGGCCATCTCTCGGTCCCCTGAAAGCGCGATTCGGCGCAAGCCCGGTTTGATCTGGACCGATCATCATTTGTTAAGGCTAAAAATTGGTTAATCGCTTCGGAAGCCGCTCGGAGCATGATGCCGAAAAGTGTGAAGCGGTTTTCGGCATCATGCCCTGACTCTCGAGTGAGAGACGAATCCGGGTATCAGGCGCGATCGCGTAGCGATCTCGCCTGGCGTCATCCGGCTCCGACGAAAAGCGGCGGCGCTTGCGCGCCGCCGCTTTCCTTGTCTTCGGCCCACATCCTGTGGGCAGCCCGCTTCTGCGGACGAAGGATCAGAACAGACGCAGGACAGCCTGATCGGCCTGGCTGGAGAGCGTCAGAGCCGTCTGCGACAGCTGCTGGCGGGTCTGCAGGGCAAGCAGCTTGGCGCCTTCCTCGTTGGTGTCGGCCAGGACCAGGTTGTCCGCGCCCTGGGTCAGGGTGTTCACCAGGTTCTTGGTGAAGTCCTGACGGGCCTGGACGACCGAGAGGCTCGAACCCAGCGAGGACGAGGTCGAACGCAGCGAGGACAGGGCGTTGGTCAGGGCATCCGCGGCGCCGGCAAGCGCCGTGTCGCTCTGGATGTTGAATTCGCCGGTGGTCGCGGTGCCGCTGACGGCCGTGTTGATGCCGAGGTTGGCGGCGTTCAGGACGGAGCCCTGCACGTCGAGCTTGCTCTGCTGCGAGCCGGTCTTCTCGTTGAACGTGATCGAGAGCTTGTCGCCCTTGAGCAGGTTCTTGCCGTTGAAGCCAGCGTCCCCGGCCAGCTGGTCGATCTGAGTGCGCAGGTCGTTGAACTGCTTGATCAGGTTCGAGCGGACGGTCGAGTTGCCGCCGGAGGCCGCGATGCCCGTCGTGGCGTCGGCCGTCGCGAAACCCAGCACCGCGTTGGCGTTGGTGCCGGTGAGGGAGGCGGCGCGGGCGGCTGACGCAGTCGTGTCGGCGGCGAGACCGATCTTGACCGTGTCCGAACCGTTGCCGGTGACGTTCAGGCGGCCCTGATCGTCGACCGAAGCCGTAGCCACGCCCGACGAGTTGATCGTATTGACGAGGTCGCGAACAGTGGCGGTGGAGGCGAGATCGACGGTGTAGCTCGTCGCGCCAGCCGAAACGGTGAGGGCGACCGCGACGTTGGTGGTCGTGTCGATCAGGTTGCCGACGTCGGACGCCGTCGCGCGGGAAGCCGTGCTGGCATCGCCGATGCGCTTGTCGAGCGCGATGTCCTTGCGGCTCTTGCCGGTCGCCGTGACTTCAGAGGCGTCGGCGAGGACGTCAACCGTGCCGACCTTGGCAGGACGGTTGGCGGCGGCGTCGGCCTGGGCCTGCTTGATGGTCGACTGCAGCGATTCGACCAGCTTGACGGTCGAGTCGATGCCCTGCGAGGCGGCCTGGATGGTCTGGATGCCGTTGGAGATGCCGTCGAGCAGGCCGGTGAGCTGGCTGGCGCGATCGTTCAGGCCGGCGGCGGTGAAGAAATTGACGGCGTTGTCGACGGCGGAGTTGACCTTCTTGCCGGTGGCGAGACGGAGCTGGCCCTGCTGGGACGTCGCGGTCGTGGAAGAAAGCGAAGAAAGCGCGGCGCGGACGCCAGCGGAGAGCGAGGTAACGGTCATGTGAGTGAAACCTTCTGGTTTGATGCCTTCTGGCGTCGGGCCCTTCTGGCTCCGACCCACGGACCCTGACCGGCGAGCCCGTAACAAGCGGTAAATTTTTGCCGGCGGATTGTGCGGGCACGTGACCGAGCCGTGACGTGGTTAACGCCGCCTGAACCCGGCGCGGAACGATGCCGACGCCGCAAAACCAAAGCCGCCCGCATTGGCGGACGGCTTTCACATGCGTCGTATAGTGGCGCGGACGCGCTGATCAGGCGGTGCGTTCGATATAGCGCGCGGTGGCGTCCTCCGCGAGCCTGGCGCGCTCCGTCATCTCGCGCGAGTAGAGCCGCAGCTTGAGCGTGACCTCGTCGGGAAGCGTCTCGACCGTTTCGCCGGTCTCGACGTTCTTCTTCTGCAGAACGACGGTGCGGGTCGTCGGCTCGATCACCAGACGGCGTTCGATGATGTCCGAGAGATCGGTGTTCTTGAGATCCTCGGCCCTTGCCGACTGAGCCCGCTGGAGATCGCTCTCGCGCCGCTCGCCGCTGCGTTCGGCGGACGGCTCATCGCGGTCCTGCGAGGATTGCTTGCGGATGTCGAGCTTGACCGCCTCGCCGGCCTGCGCCGACTGGACGGTCTTCTCGGGCGCCAGATCGACCGGGACGCCGCCGGTCGCGGCGACGACGTCGGAGCGGGGGACGAGGCCGGCGGCGCTGGCGGGCGCGAGCCTCGGTGCGTTTCCAAGATCCATGTCTCACTCCTTCTGGAGCGTGGGTCGGCGGCGTCCGGCCGCCTCATCGCGTGTGGTCCGGATGGACACCGCCCATCCGATCAGGCCACGATGACAGGGAATCTTGAATCTTACGTAAGGGAATTAGGTAAACATCGACGGATGCCCGGAAGCACCCCTCACAGGTTGCGCGAGATCACCAGCGGCCCCGCATTGGGACGCGCGAAGGCGCCCGCGCCGACCGTCGCCGTCGGACCATAACCCGGAGCGCACATCGCCTTGTTGGCCTCGGCGGCGAGATCGCGGACGATCGATTCCGAGACGGCGCGCGCGGTCGCCAGCACCATCTGGTTGGTCTCGATCAGCGCCTGGAAGGCGTCATGCTCGGTCTTGAGGCGGCGGACCTGCTCCGGCGCGAAGCGCGCCAGCGCCACCGCGTTGAGCTTCACCTGCTCGACGCCGCGCATGTAGACGCCGGCGAGTTCGGTCTTGCGCGGCTCGCGCTCCATCGCTTCCCTGAGCTTGCCGGCGCGCAGCAGGCCGGTCTCCTCGCCGACGACATGCGACAAGGCGCCGAGCGCCTCGATCACCGCCTCGATCAAGGCCTTGGCGTCGAGCGGCCCGGCGATGCGGGGGCGTTCGTCGAGGACGCGTCTAACCGCGGACATTCTGCGCTCCGGCGATCGCGGCCCGCGGCGTCGACTGCTCCTGGACCTTGATCAGGTCGCGGAAGATCTGGTCCGACAGGCCGATGCCGCCCGCCTTCTGGATCTGCTTGGCGTATTGCTGGGTGAGCTGCGACTTGAAGATGCCGCCGCCGGCGCCGTTCTCGCCGAGCGGGCCTTCCGTGCCTTCGGGCGTCGCGAACAGGCGCTCGGTCACCTGCTCGAGGAAGACCGTCTCGAAATCGTCGGCCTGTTTCTTCGCCTTGGCCTTGGCGGGGTCGAGCAGGGCGTTCTTGACGCCGCCGAGAACGCTTTCGGCCGCGCTGATCGCGAGCTTGGCGGCGGGGAGGGCAAGGGCGGCAGTCATCACATCACCTCGATTTCGGCCTGCAGGGCGCCTGACGCCTTGATGGCCTGGAGAATGGAGATCAGGTCGCGCGGGCCGATGCCGAGCGCGTTCAGCCCGTCGACGAGCTCGGCCAGCGTCACGCTCTCGCGGACGAGGGCGAGCTTGTTGCCGCCCTCGGTGTCGACCTTGACGTTGGAGCGCGGCGTCACGACCGTCTGGCCGCGCGAGAGCGGGGCGGGCTGGCTGACCTGCGGCTGCTCGGTGATCGTCACGGTGAGGTTGCCCTGCGCCACCGCGACGGTGGAGACGCGGACATCCTTGCCCATGACGATGATGCCGGAGCGCTCGTCGATGACGATGCGGGCGAGCTGGTCGGGCTCGATCTTGAGCTGCTCGATGTCGGTGAGCATCCGGATCATGTTGCCCTGGAAGCGGGCCGGGATCTGCAGCACGACGGTCGAGGGGTCGGTCGGCTCGGCCGCGTCGCCGCCGAGGAAGTCGTTGATCGCGGCGGCCATGCGGCGCGCCGTGGTCAGGTCGGGATTGCGCAGCGAGAGGCGGAGCGTCTTCAGCTTGTTCAGGGCGAAATCGATCTCGCGCTCGACCAGGCCGCCATTGGCGATGCGACCGACGGTCGGGACGCCGCGCGTGATCTTGGAGGCCTCGCCCTCGGCCGAGAAGCCGGCGATGGCGACCGGCCCTTGCGAGACGGCGTAGACCTCGCCATCGGCGCCGAGCAGCGGCGTCGCCAGGAGTGTGCCGCCCTGCAGCGACTTGGCGTCGCCCAGCGCGGAGACCGTGACGTCGAGTCGCGTGCCCTGCGTGGCGAAGGGCGGCAGGTTGGCCGTCACCATCACGGCGGCGACGTTGGCGGTGCGCATGTTGGCGCCGCGGGTGTTGACGCCGAGCCGCTCCAGCATCGCCTGCAGCGACTGCTTGGTGAAGGGTGCGTTGTTCAGCGTGTCGCCGGTGCCGTTGAGGCCGACGACGATGCCGTAGCCGAGGATCTGGTTGGCGCGCACGCCCTCGACCGCCGCGAGATCCTTGATCCGCGACAGCGCCTGCGCCGGGCCGGCGGCGAAAGCCAGGCAAAGCGCAAGGCCGAGCGCCAGCAGGCGCGGCAGCCGTGTCGTCAGGAGGGAAAGGGCAGGCGGACGGGGCATGGGCTGAACCGCTGGAGGACAATCGTTCCGCCATCCGCCCTGCGAGCCGCGTGCCAGATCGCTCGCAATTGAAAACCTATATTTTCCAATCGTTTGGGTTTGGCGTGCAGGTTTGCGAAAGCCACGAAAACCCTGCCGAAGCTGCCGGCCCGGCAGTTTCTGCCGGGTGGTTTACCGGCTGTTAACCATGGCGGCCCAAGCGTGGGTCGTCGCATTTCGCAGGATGGAAGGAGCGCGCCATGATCCGTATCGACCCGCGCGCCCCGATCGCCGGCGCGGCGCCGGCCAGTCAGGCGAAGCGCACGGGCGCCGCCTTCGAGCTGCCGAAGAAGGACCAGGCCGCCCCGGCGCGCACGGCATCGCTACAGTCTTCCACCCCGCTCGACACGCTGCTCGCCGTGCAGGCGCAGGAAGACCCGGCCGAGCGCAGGAAGCGGCAGGCCAGACGCGGCCACGACCTGCTCGACGGGCTCGACCGGCTCAAGGCCGCGCTGTTGTCGGGCCGCGTCCAGATCGCCGAACTGGAGCGTCTGAAGGTCATGATGGCGTCAAGGCGCGAGACCACGGACGATCCGCGCCTCGACGAGGTGCTGGCGCATATCGAACTGCGCGCGGCGGTGGAGCTGGCGAAGCTCGGCCGCTAGCGCCGCGCGACGGGCAGGGGCTGCTGCGCCAGCAGGTTGACCGGACCTGGCCGCTCGCTCTTCAACCCTCCGAGACACGTCCTGATCCCGGCGTCGCCATGGGCGCGGCGGCTGATCGCGAACAGCATCACGCCGTCACGCCCGCCCGCTCCCTTGCGCGGGGCATAGCGACAGGCGTTCCATTCGGCGATCGCCGCGCCCTGCGCTCTTGCCGCCGAGGATGAAATCGAGGATGGCCTCGCCGCTCCGCCGGTTGCGGATCGCGCTGAAATTGACCAGAGGGTCGCTGCCCTCGCGCGCGTTCAGCACCCGGATCCGCGCGCCGAGCGCGGCCTCGCGACCGTGGTCCCGCCATCGGCGACCTCGACCAGCGGCATGCTGGTATGGCCGCCGGCCGCCTGCCCGGTGGGGAGGTATTCCTGCTCGATGTAGGTCGGCGAGGGCGTGGCTCGCGCCGTCGAAGTTCAGCGGGCCGGGGATGCCGAGGCGGTCGCGGGAGTCCCGCGCTACGGCCGCCGAAGCAAATCCGACGAGCGCGATCGCGGCCAGAACCGCGCGGCGGCTCGGCAGCGCGCACGGATATCGCGCCGGATGGGCTCCTCGCATCGATGCGCCGGTCAGCGGATGAACTGGTCGGCGAAATCGGCGCCGAGCCCGTTCGCCGCGTAATGCGCGCGGCATTTGTCGAGCCGGGTGAAGACATCGTCGTAGCCGAGGCATTCGCCGTCCGGATCGACATAGATCATCGCGCCGTTGACCTGGAACATGGTGATCATCTCCTCGACGTCCGGGTCGACCACCAGCGTATGGGTCTCGCCCGGCGCCTCGTAGACATAGGAGCCTTCCGTCGCGACCCAGTCGTGCTCGAGGTAGCGCCATGTCCCTTTCAGCACATAGCCATGCACCGGCTGGGGATGGCGGTGGCGCGAGAGCACGCCGGCGCGGCGCACGCGCAGGAGATTCATCCAGTAGCCGCGCGTCACGCTGAGGCAGAGCGGCCGGAACCAGACATTGTCGTCGACCGGCACCCAGACGCGCTCGTCCCGCGGGATCACGTCGTGGACGATCAACTCGGGCGGAGAATCCTTCGGCTGCGGATGGCGATAGGGCGTCCAGCGCTCGGCGTCGCTTGCGGAGACCGGGATGGGACTGACCTTGTTCATGGCGTTCCTCGCGCTCTGATCTTCTGATTCAACGCCTTGCCGAACCGATTCACCATGCTGCGCCAAGGCCCTGTTCCGGAATCGCTTTCTCCGATCGGTTCACACCGCCAGATAGCCGCCGTCGACCGGCAGGATCGCGCCGGTGACGAAGGCGGCCGCGTCCGAGAGCAGGAAGGCGATGGCGCCGCCGACATCGGCCGGCTCGCCCCAGCGGTTCATCGGCGTGCGCGCCAGGATCGGCGCCGCGCGGGCGGCGTCCTCGACCAGCGGCCGCGTCAGTTCGGTCGCGATCCAGCCCGGCGCGACGGCGTTGACGCGGATGCCGTCGCCGGCCCAGGCGGCGGCCAGCGACTTGGTGAGCTGGCCGATCGCGCCTTTCGAGGCGGCGTAGCCGGGCGCGTAGGCCGAGCCGTGGAAGGTCAGCATCGAGGCGATGTTGACGATCCCGCCGCCGGTCTGGCCATCGGCCTTCGCGGCGAGCCTGTCCTTGGCCGCGAGGCACATCCGCATCGTGCCCGACAGGTTGACCTCGATCGTCAGCCGGAAGGAGTCGATCTCGAACTCCCTCCCGTTGCGCTGGATCATGCCGGCGCAGTTGACCAGCGCGTCGATGCGCGGGCAGCCGGCGATCAGGCTCGCGACCTGCGCGTCGCTGGTGACGTCGAGCCGGGCATGACGGATCTCGGCATGGCGCGGGGCGGCCGCGACCTCGTCCGCCGTCAGGCCGGTGGCGAGAACCTGATAGCCGGCCTGCGCGAGCGCGAGCGCGGCTCCCGCGCCGATGCCGCGCGTACCGCCGGTGACGAGTGCGAATCTGGGGGAGGGCTTCGTCATAAGCTGAAGATCAGGCCGGGCCTGCCCACTGTAAAGCGCGACGAAGCCGGCGGCTCCTGCCTCGGGCACAACGCCTCGGCCTTGCCCAAAAGCCGCGCTTCCCCCGGCGCGCCTAACCCGCTAGGAAGCGGCGAACCGCCTGCGACGTGCTTGCCGCAGGTCGAAATCGTTCCAGTCTGGCCAGAAGCAGGGGTCGTTTCACATGAGCAAGATCAAGGTCGCCAATCCGGTCGTCGACATGGACGGCGACGAGATGACCCGCATCATCTGGCAGAAGATCAAGGACACGCTGATCTTCCCCTATCTGGATCTCGAACTCGACTATTTCGATCTCTCCGTCGAGAACCGCGACGCCACCGACGACCAGGTCACGATCGACGCCGCCAACGCCACCAAGAAGCACGGCGTCGCGGTGAAATGCGCCACGATCACGCCCGACGAGGGCCGCGTGAAGGAGTTCAACCTCAAGTCGATGTGGAAGTCGCCGAACGGCACGATCCGCAACATCCTCGGCGGCGTGATCTTCCGCGAGCCGATCATCTGCAGGAACGTCCCGCGCCTCGTTCCCGGCTGGACCCAGCCGATCGTGATCGGCCGCCACGCCTATGGCGACCAGTACCGCGCCACCGACTTCCGCTTCCCCGGCAAGGGCACGCTCTCGATCAAGTTCGTCGGCGAGGACGGCGCGGTCATCGAGAAGGAGGTCTTCAAAGCCCCGGAATCCGGCGTCGCCATGGCGATGTACAATCTCGACGATTCGATCCGGGACTTCGCCCGCGCTTCGCTGAACTACGGCCTGATCCGCAAATATCCGGTTTATCTCTCGACCAAGAACACCATCCTCAAGACCTATGACGGGCGCTTCAAGGACATCTTCGAGGAGATCTACCAGGCCGAGTTCAAGGCCGAGTTCGACAAGCTCGGCATCACCTACGAGCACCGCCTGATCGACGACATGGTCGCCTCGGCGATGAAGTGGTCGGGCGGCTATGTCTGGGCCTGCAAGAACTACGACGGCGACGTTCAGTCCGACACGGTGGCTCAAGGGTTCGGCTCGCTCGGCCTGATGACCTCGGTTCTGATGACGCCCGACGGCAAGACCGTCGAGGCCGAGGCCGCGCACGGGACGGTGACGCGCCACTATCGCGAGCACCAGAAGGGGAAGGAGACCTCGACCAACTCGATCGCCTCGATCTTCGCCTGGACGCGGGGCTTGAGCCATCGCGCCAAGCTCGACGGCAACGACGAACTGGCGAAATTCGCGAGCCTGCTCGAGAAGGTCACCGTCGACACGGTCGAGGCCGGCTCCATGACGAAAGACCTCGCGCTCCTCGTCGGCCCCGACCAGGGCTTCCTCTCGACGACGGGTTTCCTGGAGAAGGTCAGCGAGAACATGCGCAAGGCGATGGCCGCCTGAGACGAGGCATCGGTTGCGGACAACGCCAAGCCCGGCCACTCTGGCCGGGCTTTTTCGCGGGAGCCATGCGATGGCCGAAACAGAACCCGTGACCGGCGGCTGCCAGTGCGGCGCCGTGCGTTACCGGCTCAATCATGCACCCTCGAAGGTGTCGATCTGCTTCTGCCGGATGTGCCAGAAGGCCGTCGGCAACTATTTCGGCGCCTTCGCGAGCGTGGCCCTCGACGACATCGTCTGGACGAAAGGGGAGCCGGGCCGTTTCGCTTCCTCCGAGGCCGCGGAGCGCGGCTTCTGCAGGGCATGCGGCACGCCGCTGACCTTTGGATATCGCGGCTCGGGCCGGATATCGGTGAGCGCCGGAAGCCTCGACGAGCCCGCGGCGATGCCGCCCACGCAGGCCTACGGCACGGAAAGCCGCATGCCCTGGTTCGACGACCTCTGTCGGCTGTCGGGCACCCGCACCGAGGATGACGTGCCAGCCGAGGATCTCGTCCGCTACCGGTCGCGTCAGCACCCCGACCACGAAACCTGAAGCGATCCGGCTATCGGCCGCCGGCGCTGGAAGGCTTCCTGACAAATCCTGACATTGAGAACGGAAAAAGAACTTGCCGACAGGAACAAACCGTGTCCATATTCCTGACGTCGGCGCGGATTTGAGATGTCACCGCGCCCCTGCCATAAGGAGCGCGACCCGTGAATCAGCCGAATCTCAAGCTCGTGGAAGGCTCCTCGATGGACAAGGCCAAGGCGCTCGACGCGGCGCTCTCGCAGATCGAACGCGCCTTCGGCAAGGGCTCGATCATGCGGCTCGGCAAGAACCAGCAGGCGATCGAGATCGAGACGATTTCGACCGGCTCGCTCGGGCTCGACATCGCGCTCGGCGTCGGCGGCCTGCCCAAGGGTCGCGTCGTCGAGATCTACGGTCCCGAATCCTCGGGCAAGACGACTTTGGCGCTGCATACCATCGCCGAGGCCCAGAAGAAGGGCGGCGTCTGCGCCTTCGTCGATGCCGAGCACGCGCTCGATCCGGTCTATGCCCGCAAGCTCGGCGTCAACCTCGACGATCTCCTGATCTCGCAGCCCGATACCGGCGAGCAGGCGCTGGAGATCACGGACACGCTGGTGCGTTCCGGCGCGATCGACGTGCTGGTGGTCGATTCGGTCGCGGCGCTGACGCCGCGCGCCGAGATCGAGGGCGAGATGGGCGATGTCCAGCCCGGCCTGCAGGCGCGCCTGATGAGCCAGGCGCTGCGCAAGCTGACGGCCTCGATCTCGCGCTCGAACTGCATGGTCATCTTCATCAACCAGATCCGGATGAAGATCGGCGTGATGTACGGCTCGCCGGAGACCACGACCGGCGGCAACGCCCTGAAGTTCTACGCCTCGGTCCGGCTCGACATCCGCCGCATCTCGACGCTGAAGGACCGCGAGGAGGCGACCGGCAACCAGGTCCGCGTCAAGGTCGTCAAGAACAAGGTCGCGCCGCCCTTCAAGCAGGTCGAGTTCGACATCATGTTCGGCGAGGGCATCTCGAAGGTCGGCGAACTGGTCGATCTCGGCGTCAAGGCCGGCATGGTCGAGAAGTCGGGCGCCTGGTTCTCCTTCGACAGCCAGCGTCTCGGCCAGGGCCGCGAGAACGCAAAAGCCTTCCTCAAGGCCAATCCGGAGATAGCGGCGCGCATCGAGGCGACGATCCGGCAGAATTCCGGCCTCGTCGCCGAGCGCATCCTCGACGAGGCGACGCCGACCGAGGACGACATGGACGAGGGCGAGGCCTGAGCGGCCTCTCTTGCGGGGAGGTGTCCGGCGGGCGGCTCATCGAGCCGCCCGTTGTCGTTTGGGGTCAAGGCTTTGGCGACGGCGCGTCTGCAAGGGCTCTCTCGACAGGACCATGCCGCCTGACTAGAAACCCTGATGTCGCCGGGCTTCCCGGCCCCCCATCCGAGAAGCAGAGTTCGACATCACGATGAGCGGCGTCAACCAGATCAGGTCCACCTTCCTCGACTATTTCAAGGGCGCCGGCCACGAGGTCGTGCCGTCGAGCCCGCTCGTGCCGCGCAACGATCCGACGCTGATGTTCGCCAATTCGGGCATGGTCCAGTTCAAGAACGTCTTCACCGGCCAGGAGAAGCGCCCTTACGTCCGCGCGACGACGGCGCAGAAATGCGTGCGCGCCGGCGGCAAGCACAACGACCTCGACAATGTCGGCTACACCGCGCGCCACCACACCTTCTTCGAGATGCTGGGGAATTTCTCCTTCGGCGACTATTTCAAGGAGCGGGCGATCGAGCATGCCTGGACGCTGGTCACGCGCGAATTCGGCCTGCCCAAGGAGAAGCTGACGGTCACGGTCTATTCCGAGGACGACGAGGCGCACGGCCTCTGGAAGAAGATCGCGGGCCTGTCCGACAGCAAGATCATCCGCATCGCGACCTCCGACAATTTCTGGCGGATGGGCGAAACCGGCCCCTGCGGCCCCTGCTCGGAGATCTTCTACGATCATGGCGATCACATCCCCGGCGGCCCTCCGGGTTCGCCCGACGAGGACGGCGACCGCTTCATCGAGATCTGGAACCTCGTCTTCATGCAGTATGAAGAGGCTGCGGGCGGCGTGCGCACCGATCTGCCGCGCCCCTCGATCGACACCGGCATGGGCCTGGAGCGGATCGCGGCCGTGCTGCAGGGCACGCATGACAATTACCAGATCGACCTCTTCGCCGCGCTGATCCGCGCCATCGCCGAGCTGACCTCGGTCGCGTCGGACGGGCCGATGAAGGCGAGCCACCGGGTCATCGCCGACCATCTGCGCTGTTCCGCCTTCCTGATCGCCGACGGCGTGCTGCCCTCGAACGAAGGCCGCGGCTATGTGCTGCGCCGGATCATGCGGCGCGGCATGCGCCATGCGCAGTTGCTCGGCGCCAAGGACCCGCTGCTGCACCGGCTCGTGCCGGTGCTGACGCGCGAGATGGGCCAGGCCTATCCGGAGTTGCCGCGGGCCGAGGCGCTGATCTCCGAGACGCTGAGGCTGGAGGAGACGCGCTTCCGCACCACGCTGGCGCGCGGGCTCTCGCTGCTCGACGATGCCTCGCGCGATCTGACCTCGGGCCAAAGTCTCGGGGGCGACGTCGCCTTCACGCTCTACGACACCTATGGCTTTCCGCTCGACCTGACGCAGGATGCGCTGCGGGCGCGCGGCGTCGCGGTCGACGTCGCCGGCTTCGACGCGGCGATGCAGCAGCAGAAGGCCAAGGCGCGCGCGGCCTGGTCCGGAATCGGCGAGGCGGCGACCGAAAAGCTCTGGTTCCCGCTGCGCGACAAGGTCGGTGCGAGCGAGTTTCTCGGCTACGACGCCGAGACCGCCGAGGGCGTGATCACGGCGCTGATCCGCGACAATGCCGAGGTCGAAACCCTGAACGCGGGCGAGCGCGGGCTCATTGTCGTCAACCAGACGCCGTTCTACGGCGAGTCCGGCGGCCAGATCGGCGATACCGGCGTGATCAAGGCCGCGGGCGCGCTGGCCGAGGTCGGCGACGCGCAGAAAAAGCTCGGCGACGTCTTCGCCCATGCGGTCACGGTCAAGGAAGGCGCGCTCAAATGCGGCCAGCCGGTCGAGCTCATGGTCGACCATGCCCGCCGGTCGGCGATCCGCGCCAATCATTCCGCGACGCATCTGCTGCACGAGGCGCTGCGCCTCGTGCTCGGCGACCATGTCGCGCAGAAGGGCTCGCTGGTCTCGCCCGAGCGTCTGCGCTTCGATTTCTCGCATCCCAAGCCGATCTCGGACGAGGAGCTGGCCCGCGTCGAGGACATCGCGAATGCGATCGTGCTGCGCAACGAGCCGGTGACGACGCGGCTGATGAGCGTCGACGACGCGATCGCGTCCGGCGCGCGCGCGCTCTTCGGCGAGAAATACGGCGACGAGGTCCGCGTCGTGGCGATGGGCACGCGCGACGAGGACGGCAAGGCCTTCTCGATCGAGCTCTGCGGCGGCACGCATGCGAGCCGCACCGGCGATATCGGCCTCATCAGCGTGGTCGGCGAGAGCGCGGTCGCGGCCGGCGTGCGCCGGCTCGAGGCGATGACCGGGGCGGTCGCGCGGCGGCAGTTGAACGAGGATGCGCGCCGGCTGAGCGGACTCGCCGGTCTGCTGAAGGTGTCGGCGGGCGAGGCCGAAGCGCGGCTCGCGGCCCTGATCGAGGAGCGCCGCAAGCTCGACCGCGAATTGACCGAGGCCCGCAAGAAGCTCGCCATGGGCGGCGGCGGGGCGGCGCAGGATCCGATCCGCGAGATCGCCGGCGTGAAGCTCCTGGCGCGCGCGGTCACCGGCGTCGGGGTGAAGGACCTGAAGAGCCTCGTCGACGAGGCCAAGTCGCGCATCGGCTCCGGCGTGGCCGCCATCGTCGGCGTCACCGAGGACGGCAAGGCCGGCGTCGTCGTCGGCGTCACGCAGGACATGACCGAGCGTTTCGACGCGGTGGCGCTGGTCCGCGCTGCCTCCGAGCAACTCGGCGGCAAGGGCGGCGGCGGCCGGCGCGACATGGCGCAGGCCGGCGGACCGGACGGGGCGAAGGCCGAGGCGGCCCTGGAAGCCGTCGCCGCGGCGATGGGCTGAGCCGTCATGGCCAGACCGGCGCGGCCGGTCCAGGCCGCTCTCGCCTGCGCGCTGCTGATCGCGACGGGAGCCTTGGCCCAGCCGCGTCCGGCGCCGCGGGCGGGTCCGTCGCTCTCGGCTTCGCGCAGCGTGATGGCGGGTTCCGTGCTGAGCGTGTCCGTGTTGCGCGTGCCGGCGGGCGCGCGCATCGCCATCGCCAGGCCGGACGATCCCGCCACATCGGCGATCGTCGTGGTCGAACCCGGGGTGGGGCAGGCGCTGCTCTCCGTTCCGGGCGCCGCCGGCAGCTACGAGTTGCGGCTCGCCGCGGGACCCAGCGACGCGCCGGGGATTCTGTTCCGCCAACCGCTGACGGCGACCGAACCGAGCGCGACGGTTTCGGCGCCCGACCGTGTCAGGCGCGGCGCCAGCTTCCCGGCGCGCGGCATCGGCCCCAACGGCGCGCAGGACCGCGTCGTGCTGGCGCCGGCGGATGCGCCGCCGGAGGCGGCCGGGCCGGCCTTCTTCCCGGCCGAGAATGTCGAGGCGGTGCTGGAGGCGCCGGAGCGGGCAGGAGCCTACGAGCTGCGCTATGTGATGGATGCACCCGTCAGCGGTCTGCGCGTGCTGGCGCGCAGGCCCGTCGCCGTCGAATAGACCAAAGCGCTCACCCCATCGCCGCCTTCACCGTCTCCATAAGCTGCTTCATCGTGAAAGGCTTGGGCAGGAAGTGGAATTCCTCGCCTTCGGGCAGGTTCTTGCGGAAGGCTTCTTCCGCATAGCCGGAGACGAAGACGACCTTGGTCGCGGGGTTGCGCTGGCGCAACTCGCCGAGCAGCGTCGGGCCGTCCATCTCGGGCATCACGACGTCGGAGACGACGAGGTCGATCCGGCCGTCATGCCGCAGGAAGATGTCGAGAGCCTCGACGCCCGACGCCGCCTCGTGGACCGTATAGCCGCGCGAGACAAGCATGCGGGCGTTGAGCGCGCGCACCGCGTCCTCGTCCTCGACCAGCAGGATGACGCCCGCGCCGGTATGATCCGCCGCGAGCTTCCTCGGCGCTTCCTTCGCGGCGCGCTCGGCGGCGACATCCTCCTCGGTCGGCACGTAACGCGGCAGGAAGATCAGGAACTTCGTGCCTTGGCCGACGACGGATTCGCAGAAGACGAAGCCGCCGGTCTGCTTGACGATGCCGTAGACCATAGAGAGGCCGAGGCCCGTGCCCTTGCCGACCTCCTTGGTGGTGAAGAAGGGCTCGAAGATCTTGTGCAGATGCTCGGGCGCGATGCCGGTGCCGCTGTCGGCGATCTCCAGCAGCACGTAGTCGTCAGGCGGCAGGGCCTGCTGGCCGAAGCTCCCGCTGTCCGCCGCCTCGACGTTCTGCGTGCGGACCGAGAGCTTGCCGCCGTTCGGCATGGCGTCGCGGGCGTTGACGGCGAGGTTGACGACGACCTGTTCGAGCTGGCCGAGATCGGCCTTGACCGGCCAGAGGTCGCGGCCCTGCCGGACATCGAGCGTCACCTTGTCGGCGACGACGCGCTTCAGCATCAGCGAGAGATCGGAGAGAACGTCGCCGAGTTCCAGCACCTGCGGGCGCAGCGTCTGCCGGCGCGAGAAGGCCAGCAGTTGCCTGACCAGCGCGGCGGCGCGGTAGGCGTTCTGCTTGATCTGCATGATGTCGGGGAAGGACGGGTCGGTCGGCCGGTGGCTGGCGAGCAGGAATTCCGAGGCGTTGATGATGACCTGCAGCACGTTGTTGAAGTCGTGCGCGATGCCGCCGGCGAGCTGGCCGACGGCCTGCATCTTTCCGGCCTGGTCCATATTGTCCTTGAGCTTGCGCTCGTCGGTCGTCTCCAGCGCGTAGATGATGGCGCGTTCGCCGTCGCCGTCCTCGCCGGCCGCGACGGGCGCGATGTAGAGCCTGGCCGAGCGGCCGTCCTCTCCGGCGAGCGTGAGGTCGAGCGGGGCGGTGTCCGCACCGCTTTCCATCGCGGTCGCAAGCGCACGCTCGAGCGTGCCCCCGCCGGGCAGGACCAGCTCCTGGATCGTGGCGGGCTGCGCCGCGTCCTGGGTGAGGCGCGTGAAGGCGGCGTTGGAGCGCAGGATCGCGCCGGCCTTGTCGACTGTCGCGATCGCCATCGGCGTCGAATGGAAGAAGCGCGCGAAGCGGACCTCGGCGTCGCTGCGGCTGTCGGAACCGGCCTCGCCGGTCGTGCGGTTCAGCACGAGCGTGCGCGACGGGCCGGCGCGGCCATCGCTGCCGAAGGCGACCTGATGGTGCAGGCGCACGGGGAAGGACTGGCCGTTGCGGCGCTTCAGATCGACGTCGAGCACCTCGATGCGGACATCGCCGGGCTGGCCGCGAATGGCCTGGACGAGAGCGGCCGCGTTGGGCGTGGCGATGTCGTCGAGGTTGAGGCCGCCCGAGCCGAAGCGGGCGAGGTCGAAATCGAGCCAGCCCGACAGCGTCGCGTTGAGATAGGAGACCTCGCCGTCGGCGTCGATCGAGAGAAACCCGGCCGGGGCGTGGTCGAGATAGTCGATCGCGTGCTGGAGTTCCTGGAAGGCGTTCTCCTGGCGCTCGCGCTCGGGCGTCACGTCGGCGACGCTCCAGAGCAGCGCCGGCCGTCCGTCGCGGCGAAGCCCGGACACCCGGACCCGGTACCAGCCGACGCCGCCGCGACCGCCGAGCGCCGGCTCGAGCCGGATTTCCTCGACCAGGCGGCGCTGCTCGCGCGAGGCCGTGGCGAGCCGGTAGATCGCTTCCGACACCTCGGCGCGCCCGGTGAAGAGACGCTCGACCGGGCGGACATCGCTCGCGCCGCGCGCTCCCGACAGCGTCAGATAAGCCTCGTTGGCGTAGACGATGCGGTTCTCGCCCTCGGTGACGACGATGCCGTCCTCGGCGGTATCGACGATCGCCTTGGTCAGATCGTTGCGGGCGGCGCGGCCGGAGAACCGGATCAGCCCGATCGCGAAGGCGAAGAGCCCGAAGACGCCGATCACCGAGAGCAGCGCGAGCAGGCCGAGGATCAGCGGCTGCGCCCATTCATTGGCGATGAAGCCGAGCGCGATCGCGGCGCCGACGAGAACTGCCGACACCCCCACGATGATCCCGACATGGCCGGGCTTCTCGGAGCGATCGATCGCGGTGGTCGTCGTGGCTCCGCTCATTGCGGTCTGGTCCGTTCCCATGCCGTCTAGCGGCGGCCCTGGGCCGCCAGCCGACGCGATATCCAACATGCGAGTTAGGCGCGGCGGCCCTTCAGGCGCAAGACGTATCCGATCACTTCGGCCACGGCCTTGTAGTGTTCGACAGGAATCTCGTCGTCGATCTCGACGCTGGCATAGAGCGCGCGGGCCAGCGGCACGTTCTCGACGATCGGGACGCGGTGCTCGCCGGCGACTTCCCGGATCTTCAGCGCCATGGCGTCGACGCCCTTGGCGAGGCAGAGCGGCGCGGCCATGCCGGGCTCGTATTGCAGCGCGACCGCGAAGTGGGTCGGGTTGGTGACGATCACCGTCGCCTTGGGCACCTGCGCCATCATGCGCTTCCGCACGCGCTGCGCGCGGAGCTGGCGCAGCTTGGCCTTGATCTCGGGATTGCCTTCCGAGTTCTTGTACTCGTCCTTCAGCTCCTGCTTGGTCATCTTCTGGCGCTGGTACCAGGAGTAGCGCTGCCAGCCGAAATCGCCGATCGCGACGATGGCGAAGAGCGCGAGCGCGCTCGCCATCAGCTTGATCGTCAGCGCCAGCGTCGCCGGCAACAGCGCCTGGACGCTCATCTGGGCGAAGCTCTCGAGCCGGGCCTGCTCGTTCCACAGCGTGATCCAGAGCACGATGCCGACGAGCGCGGTCTTGGCCAGGCCTTTCGCGAAGTTGACCCAGGCCTCCTTGCCGAAGAGCCGCTTGGCGCCGGCCATCGGCGAGATGCGATCGAACTTCGGCATCATCGGCTCGAAGGTCCAGAGCGGCTTGTGCTGGATCAGCGCTCCGGCGAGCCCGGCGAGAATGATGAAGGCGAAGGGCAGGCCGAGCGTCATGAAGCCGGTCATGACCCCTTTCTGCGTCACCACCGCGAAGCCGGCGGCGTCGGCGGGGACCTGATGGGCGTTCATCAGGAAGGAGCGCAGCGAAAGCGCCGCCTCGCGGGTCGACCATCCGGCCGCGACCAGCAGCGCCAGCGCGAAGCCGCAGAGCACGAAGAAGGTGCCGATCTCCTGCGACCTGGCGACGTCGCCCTTCTCGATCGCCTGCTCCAGCTTTCGCGGCGTCGGCTCCTCTGTCCTGTCCTCGTTGTCGGCCTCCTCGGACATCGCCGCCTCAGTTTCCCGTCAGCTGGCGCAGGAAGCCGCCGAGATCGTCGATGAAGACGCTCATCATCACGCCGATGACGGCGAGCAGCACCAGCATGCCGCCGAGGATCGAGGCCGGTATGGCGAGGAAGAAGACCTGCAGCTGCGGCATCATCCGCGCCAGCAAGCCGACACCGACATTGAAAAGCAGGCCGAAGACGATGAAGGGCGCGGAGATCTGCACCGAAAGCGAGAACCCTTGCGTCACGGCCCGGATCGCGAGCTGGACGACATCGCCCAAGGCCGGCAGACCGCCCGGCGGCAGCACCCGGTAGCTCTCATGCATCGCCGCGATCGCGATGTGGTGCAGATCGGAGGTCAGGACCAGCGTGATGCCGAGCATGGTCAGGAGGTTGCCGATCGAGGGGTTCTGCAGGCTGCCGGTCGGGTCGACGGTCATGGCGAATCCGAGCCCCAGGGTCTGGGCGACGATAACGCCGGCCGTCTGCAAGGCCGCCATCAGCATGCGCACGCTGATGCCGATCGTGAGCCCGATCAGGATCTCGCTGATCAGCAGCGTGACGAGGCCGGCGGTTTCGGTCGGTATCGTGATCAGCGGGCGGGCCATCGGCGCGATCATCAGCGCGATGAAGAACGCCAGCGCGAGCCGGGCGCGCGACATGATGAAGCGCTCGCCGATGCCCGGCATCAGCATCACCAGAGTCCCGATGCGCGCGAAGACGAGCACGAAGACGGTGCTGATCTCCGGCAGCAACGGGATCTGCATCTGCATCGGACCGCGCGGGCCTTCTCGCCATTCGTGGCTCGGGCGCGCGCGGCCCATACAGAGGGCGGGCCGCTGCGCGGGGATCATTCGCCCGTGGCGATTCGGACGGCGATCCGTCCCATATAACCCGCAAGCGCGTCGCCCATGAACGGCAGAAACAGCATCATGGCCGCGAAGGTGGCGAGGATCTTGGGGACATAGACCAGCGTCTGCTCCTGGATCTGCGTCAGGGCCTGGATCAGCGAGACGACGAGGCCGACGAGCAGCGCCACGACCATCAACGGCCCGCCCGCCTTTAGGAAGACGACAATGCCGTCGCGGGCGACGTCGAGGATGGCTCCGGAGGTCATGATGGCGTGTCCGACAGGATGATGAAGGCTGGGCAGGCGAGGTCGAGACGTTCAGGCTCAGATCTGCATCCGCATGATTTCCTCATAGGCCGCGATGACACGGTCGCGCACGGCGACCAGCGTCTCGATCGCAGCCTCGCTCTCGGCGACGGCGGTGACCACGTCGACGACATCGGCCCGGCCGGCGGCGACATTGGCGGTCTGCGCGTCGGCCTTCTTGCCGGCGTCGGCGGTCGCTTCCAGCGCCTTGCCGATCAGCGCCGAGAAGTCGGCCCCGCCCGCGCCCATGCCGGCCGAGAGCGGCTTTTTCATCAGGTTGCCCGCGCCCATGCCCTGGATCGAGGCATAGGCGCCGGCGGCGGCGAAGCTGGGCATGGCCATGGCGTTCTTGTCCCTCCGGGAGCGTCAGGCGCGCAGGATGTCGATGGTGCGCTGGACCATGCGGCGCGTGGACGAGATGACGTTGAGATTGGCCTCGTAGCTGCGCTGGGCCTCGCGCATGTCGGTCGCCTCGATCAGCGAATTGACGTTCGGCATCTGCACATTGCCGGCCGCGTCCGCGGCCGGATTGCCGGGGTCGTATTTGCTGCGGAAGGCGCTCTGGTCGCGCTGGACGCGACCGAGGCTGACCACCTGCGCCTCCAGCTCACGGTCGACATGACGCTGGAAGGTCGGGATCTTGCGGCGATAGGGGTCGCCGCCGGCCCGCTCCGGCCCGGAATCGGCGTTGGCGAGGTTCTCGGCGATGATGCGCATGCGGCCGGACTGGCTGCGCAGGCCCGATGCCGCCACCGCGATGCTCTTGAGCAGATCCATGACGCGCTTTCCTTTCCAGGCCAGTGCTCAGCGGCCCGATTCTAGCGGCCCTTGCCGATGGCGATCCGCATCAGGCCGAGGCCCTTGCTGTAAAGCGAGGCGGCGAGCTGGAAGTCGCCCTGGTTCTGGGAGACTTTCATCATCTCGTCCTCGAGATTGACCGCATTTCCGCTCGGTGTGACCTCGAAGCGGCGCGCGCCCGTCGGGTCGAAGCCGGCGCGCTGGCCGCTCGAGCCCATGTGCGAGGGGCTGGTCCGCGCCATCGCGACGGTGGCGCCCGCGCCGCCGCGGCGGATATCTGGCGCCTTCAGGTCGGAGGGCCGGAATTTCGGGCTGTCGGCATTGGCGACGTTCTCGGCCAGCACCTTCTGGCGCGCCTGATTCCAGCGCATGCGCGTCTTCAGCGCCTGCATCAGGTTGCCTTCCGTGCCCAAAGCGTTGTCGGCCATGGCCCCTTGCCCCATTTGCGCGCGGCCATTGTCCGGTCGAAATCCGGACCGCGACGCGCTCGACTGGGCAAATATTGCCGGGAGCAGGGTTAACGGACGGTTAAGAAGCCGGCGTTTCGAGGCTGTGGTTAACCACGCATTCACCATGTTTCCCGAAAACAGGGGCGCTATGCTATAGCCAAGGCGTTGATCCACGGGCGGAAACATCGGCCGCCCCGGGTCGTCGCCGTTGCGTATGAGGCAGACCTTGCAGACCTTGTTTGGCTACGATCTCTCGACCGGGACGAAATGGGTCATCGCCTTCGCGATCATCCTCGTGCTGCTCGCGCTGCTCGGCCTGTTCGCCAGGCAGATCAAGGGCGGGCGGCTGAGGATGAAAGGGCAGGGCGGCGGCCGGGCCCGCCTGCCGCGGCTCGGCGTCGTCGACACGCACGATCTCGACCGGCAGCGCCAGCTCGTGCTGATCCGGCGCGACAACGTCGAGCACCTGATCATGATCGGCGGCCTCTCCGACGTCGTCGTCGAAAGCAACATCGTGCGGGGCGGCCAGCGCGCCGCGGGGTCGGGCCAGACCGACCTGGCGCTGCCCGATCGCCCGCTCGCGACGGAAGCGCCTGTCCCGGCCGAGCCGTCGCGCGCCGAGTCCGCGCCCGCGCCGATTCCCAAGCCCGCTCCCGAGCCGCGCCGCACCGTGCCGCCGGCCGCGAACATGCCAGAGCCGCTGCCGCCCTTGCCGCCGCGCGCCAGCCCGCCGCAACCCGCCCCGCGCGCAGCGCCCGATGTCGGGCTCGCGGTCGCGTCCGCCGCGGCCGGCGCCGGCGTCGCCGCCGCCTTGGGTGGAGCCGTGCGCAAGCCGTCGCCCGCCGCGCCGAGTTTCGCCCGCGATCATTCGCCGGCGCCCGCCGTCAGCGCGACCGAGCTCGACGACATGGCCCGCCAGCTCGAAGAGGCGCTGAAGCGGCCGCACTCCACCGTGAGGCCGTCGCAGCCGGCCGGGACGGCGCTTGCGCCCGAACCCGTCCCGCCACCGCGGGAGCCGCCCGCGGTCATCCGGCTGCCGCCCCCGATCGAGCCGCCCGCGCCGATGCCGAGCCCGCCCGCGCCGCCCGTGACGTCGGGCCAGCCGATCTCGCCGCCGCTCGATGTCGAGGCCGAACTCGAACTCGCGCTCGGCCTGAAGCCGGAGCGGACCTCGTTCAAGGCCCCGGACACGCCGCCGATTCCGGCTTCGCCGCCGGTCTTCGCGCCGCCGCCGGCCTTCCTCGCGCCGGCTCCCGTGGCCGATGCGTCCAAGCCTCACGGCAATCCTGAAACCAGGCCCGAGCCGGAGCCGAAAGCCGCCACGCAGCCCGAGTCGGAGGATGCGCCGGAGCCGGATGCCGGCCTGTTCGCCGAGGCCGAGGAAGCGCCCGGCAAGGACGAGCGGGCTCCCGAGCCGGCGTTCCAGCCCGAACCCGAACCGGAAGACGAGCCCGGGCCCGATACCGCGAAGCCGGAAGCGCAGCCGCCCGCGCCGGAGCCGAAGCCGGCCGCGATCGACCCGTTCTCGGTCGATGCGATCGAGGCCGAGTTCGCGCGATTGCTGGGTCGCGATCCCAAGCCGAAAGGCTAGCCGTCAACAGGAATATCCCCGCGCGGCCGGCTGCGACGCCTGCGCCGGTTGCCGCGCGGCGAGTGTGCGCCTTAGCCTTGGGCGGCCCGGCAGGTTGAGTCGGGCGCGAACCCATGGCGGCGCGTGAGCTTCATCGCAACGACCTCGATCTGGCGTCGCCGCCGCCTGCCGGCGCTCGTGCTGGCGGCGCTCGCGCTGCCGTTCGCGCCCGCGCTGGCGCAGACGCTGTCGCTCGATCTCGGCCAGGGCGGCGGCATCGCCGAGCGGGCGCTGCAGCTGATCGCGGTCATCACGGTGCTCTCGCTCGCGCCGTCGATCCTGATCATGGTGACGTCGTTCACGCGCATCGTGGTGGTGCTGTCGCTGCTTCGCTCGGCGCTGGGCACGCAGACCGCCCCGCCCAACGCCGTGATCATCGGCCTCGCGATCTTCCTGACCGGCTTCGTCATGGCGCCGACCCTGCGCGAGGCCTACACCACCGCCGTCGAGCCGCTGATCGCCGGGCAGATCCAGCCGCAGGAGGCGTATAACCGCGGCATCGCGCCGTTCAAGACCTTCATGCTCAGGAATGTCCGCGAAAAGGACCTCGCTCTGTTCATGGAGATGTCGCGCGCGCCCGCGCCGGCGACGCCGCAGAACGTGCAGATCCATGTGCTGGCGCCCGCCTTCATGATCTCGGAGCTGCGCCGCGCCTTCGAGATCGGCTTCCTGCTCTTCGTGCCCTTCCTGATCATCGACCTCGTCGTGGCCTCGATCCTGATGTCGGTCGGCATGATGATGCTGCCGCCGGTGACCGTGTCGCTGCCCTTCAAGCTGATCTTCTTCGTGCTGGTCGACGGCTGGGGGCTGGTCGCGGGGTCGCTGGTGAAGAGTTATGGGGGATAGGGGGTTGCTTGCGACCCATAGCGGCCTGCGCCGACTGCTCAAATCTCTCCCGCCCCTTCGCCGTCAGCATCACCGTCCCGTTCGGCCCGTCCTCGAACCAGCCCAGCGTCACGCCATGGCGAAAGCCCTCCGTCACGTCGGTCGTCTGCCAGCCGTTCATCGCGGCGATCGAGAGCAGGTTTCCGGCGGCCAGCGGCTCGCCCGGCTCGGTGTCGAAATGGCTGAAGATGTCGAGCACGAGCCGCGCCTTCTCCTCGTCGGTCGATGACATGGGTCGGGCTCCTCGTGGGCGGTCTCGCGGCCATAACGCCATTGCCGAACGGGCGAGGCAAGTGTTCAAACAGGCCGCCGTTGGCAGGCGCCGCGCATTCCCTTCCCCCCGCTTGCGGCGGAAAGGGGACGGAGAGCGTCGCGCTTGAAACGATTGCCTCGCCTCACCCCTGCCCGGGCGCTGCGGGTAGCGCCGGAGCCGCGCCTTGCGGAAAGGGCTGGGCGGCCGGCTCGGCCTCGGCCGCCGGCTGCTCGGGCTTCGGCTTCTGGCGCACCGCCGTCGCATAGCTCGGATAGCGCTCGCGATAGGCGCGCATGAAGTCGGACAGCGTGTCGGCCCCGGCGGCGTTGCGCGCCATCTCGCGGATGTCGGCGGCGCGCGCGCGGCTCGCGCCGGTGACGAAGGCGAAGGTGCGCGCATCGGCGCTGTCGACCATCTTGCCGGCGAACTTGCTGCGCAGCCGGTCGAGCGAAAGCGCCTCGCCGGCCATGACATAGGAGATCGCCGCGCGCATCACGTCGGCGCGCTGCGCCTCGCCGAGCGGACCGTCGCCGCGCCAGCTTTCGCCGAGCATGCGCTCGTGGGATTCGCCGGCCTCGCGCCAGCGCCGCCCGGTCCAGTAGATGTCGGCGCGCAGGCGATCGACCTCGGGGCCGCGCTCGGGCTCCAGCATCTCCAGCGCCTGGTCGGCGCGCGAGAGGTCCGACAGCGCCTTGGCCTCCAGCAGCAGGCGGGCGCGCTTGACGTCGGCCGGCAGCTCGATCAGCCGCGTCGTCGAGATGGCGCGCAGCGCCTCGGCCGGTTTGCCGTTCATCAGCGCGACCATCGCGAGCCTGGCCGCGATGGTCGAGCGCGCCGCGCCGGTCAGGCGCTTCTGCATCTGGTAGCGCAGGATCTCGCTCGCCTGGTCGAGCAGGTCGAGCTCGACCAGCCTGTCGGCGAGCAGGCGGGTGATCTCGTCGCCGCGCCGGCCGATCGGCAGGAACTCCTTGAAGTCGTAGAACAGCGCCAGCGCGTCGATACGCGGCAGCTGCTCGGCCCCGCGCCCGCTGAAGAGTTCGGCGAAACGCTGCGCCGTTTCGTCATGCATGCGCCGCGTCAGCGGGTTGTCGGAGAAATTCTCGTTGGCCCGCCTCGCGGCCATGAAGGCGTCGCGCCAGCGCTGCCGGTCGATGTAGAACCGGCCGAGTTCGGCCAAGGCCTCGATCTCGATCTCGCCGCCGCGCCAGGTCACCGCGACGGTCTCCAGTCGCGAGATGGCCTCCTCGGGGCCGATGTCGGCGCGTTTTTCGGTCTGCACGAGGCGTATGGCGCGCAATTGCGCCTCGGCCGCGACCGGGCGGCTGCGTGCCTCGAACAGCGGCTTGTAGCCGTTCAGCGCGGCTTCCGGCCGGCCGGCGGCGTCGTCGAGCATGGCGCGCAGCAGAGCCAGCCGCTCGGGCTCGACGACGCCTTCCGGCAGCTCGGCCACGCGCCCGATCTCTTGCTCGGCCACCGTCAGGTCCTGCTGGGACAGCGCGGCGCGCGCCTTGGCGACGCGGAATTCGCCCTGGATGTCCCTGGGATAGCGCTCGAGAATCGCGGCCGCGCGACGGAAGCCGAGCAAGGCCTTGTCGTTCTGCCCGAGCCGCTGCTCGACCAGCGCGCGCCACAGCCCGGCCTCGGCGTCGTCCTTGAGCGGCACGGCGTCGAACGCCTTCAAGGCCTCCGCGTTGCGGTGCATCCGCGTCGCGATCATCCCCTTCAGGAACAGCGCCTCGCGGTTGCCGCGCATGCCGGGGTCGTCGGCCAGCATCGCGTCGAGCGGGCCGGCCGCCTCCGCCATCAGGCCGTTGGCCGCGTAGAAGCGCGCCAGGGCCAGCCGCGCCTCGGATTTGCGGGCGCGCGAGGCGTCGGCGACGTCGCGCAGCAAGGCGCGCGAGGCATCGCGAACCGAGCCGCCCTGCAGCGTGCGCCAGAGTTCGCCGTCGAGCAGGGGCAGCGGCGTGGCCGGGGTCTTGTTCTGGTCGCTCCCGGCCTCGACCGCGACGTCCAGGGTGACGGTCAGGCCGCCGGCGCGGCCGATCAGGGCCTGCTCGGCTCCGGCCCGCACCACGACATCGTCGGCGCGCGGGCTGACGGCGAGCCCATGCGCCGTCTGCAGCAGCGAGAACTCGACGAACTGGTAGGGCTTCGGCAGCAGCCGCGTCGGCCCGGTCGCGGTCGCGATCGCGACCGGCAGGCCGCCCGGGCCGGCCTCGATCCAGTGAACGCCGGTCATGCCGGGCAGGGGGGCCGCGACGATGGTCTGGCCACGCTCGTCGACGGAGCGGCGCGGCGCGATCGCCTCGGTCGCGCGGGCGCGCTCCTCGCCGAAGGCGAGCGACCAGACGTTGCCCTCGTCGCTCAGGCGCGTCAGCGGCTGGTTCGCCAGGCGCAGGCGCACCAGCGCGACCTTGCCCTCGCGCGTGACGGTCGCGTCCTCGACGAGCTCCGGCAGGACGCCCTTGAGGTCGACCGGATCGATCGTGTCGCGGGTGTCGAAGACGAGCGTCGCCGTGCCGGCCTCGACGAAGGCGGCCGCGCCGGTCGGCCGGGGAAAGCGGAAATCGATGCGCGCGCCGTCGCCCTGCCTGACCGCCTGGATCTTCACCGCCTGCGGCGCAGGGTCCGGGATCGGCGCCGCCTTGGCCTGCGCCGGCGCGGCAGCGGCAGGCCGGGCCGCCGGCATCGCCTCGGCAGGCGCGGGGCCCGGCTTGGCCGGCGCCGGCGGCTCGGCCGCCGGCTCCGCCAGCGTCAACGCCGGGGCCTTACTTGGGCGCACGAGGTCGACGACGAGCCCGGCCTCGTCGCGGAAGGAGCGCATCCGCCAGTCGGTCGGCAAGCTCAGGTCGAGCTGCGTCGAGCCCTCGCCCGTGGCGTGATCCGCGAGCGAGACGGCCTCGGGCAGGGCCGCGCGGATGGCGCCGGGCTCGACGGTCATCGCCTTGTCGAAGCTCAGCCGCAGCGTGCCGTCGACCAGCTCCGGCGAGAGCTGCGTTCCGGGCGGGGTCTGGAAGATCAGGCGGTCGAGCGTCGGCAGCGCCGCCCCGCGCACGGCCAGGATGGGGCGGGGCGGGGCCGGCCGCCGGGCCACGTCGCGGGCGCGCGCCTCGGCCAGCCGCAGCCGTTCGGCGAGGCTGGCGATGACCTCCGGCGGCGGCCCGGGCATCAGCCCGGTCCAGTTTTCCGGCAGGAGGTCGATGAAGACCTTGTCGCCGGCCTCGATCAGGTTCGCCTTGTAGGGGCGCGCCAGGGCGAAGCGCAGGCCCTTTCCATCGGGATCGCCGCGGGCGATCGAGACATAGCCCGGCAGGTCCCTGGCGATCTTGCCGACATCGATCTTCACGGCCTCGCCGAACGCGACCACGAGCACGCCGTTGGCGACGCGGATCCTCGTCGGAGTGGCCTCGTCGAAGGACAGCGAGAGGCGGCCGAAGCCGGCGGGCATGACCTCGCCGCGCAGCGTCGCGCTGGCCGCCAGCGCCGGTCCGCCAAGGCCCGCGGCGACGCCGAGCGCGGCCAGCCCGATACCGACAGACAGGGACAGCGGGATACGCAAAACCGGCACTTTCACGCAACGCGACACAGCGGGACGACGCGGCGTCCCGACAGGCTGGCACGCTAGCGCGTCAGGAATAACGGTGCGTTAAAGCGCGGAGCCTTTCAGCGTCTCGGCGGGGCGATCGCGGGCAGTTCGTTGCCGGGCAATTGCGCGTTGTCGAGCGACCGATCGGGGGCCGGGCCGCGCCCGCTCGACGCCAGCGCGACGGTCAGTTTTTCGGCCCGGTCGGGCGCCATCGCGGCCAGAACCTCGGACATCTTGCGCGGGTTCATCTGCTGGACGACGGGCACGAGCACGTCATGGCCGAGCCTGTCGAAGACGCGGGCGGCGTCCTTGGGCTTCATCGCCTCGTACATGATCACGAGGTTCTTGATCGCCTTCGCCTCCTCGGCGGCGGCGGCCTTGGGCCCCTCCAGCTTGGTTTCGAGCTGCTTCAGGTCGCCGACGCGGCCGTCGAGCTTCTTCTCGGCGGTGTCGAGCAGGCGCTCGCGCATGTCGAGGTCGCGCATCCGGGCCTCGATCTCCTCGCGCCGTTCGCCGAGGCGTTCGAGCAATGCGCGCTCGGCCGACGAAACCGGGGCGCTGCCGTTCATGAGGCCGGCCTTGTTGTTCGCGGCGCGGGCGGCCTCCGCCTTGGCCGCTTCCTCGGCCTTCTTCGGGTCGGGCTTGTCGACCGAGCCGGTCGTTTCGGGATCGAAGAGGACAGGATCAGGTGCGGGAGCATTGGCGGTCGTCCGGGCGGAGGCCCAGTTTTCCGGCCGTGCCTTGCCCCCGCTACCGGAGGCGAAGGCCTGCTCGCTCGCCGGAATCTTGCCGGGATAGGGCTCCGCCGTCCAGGCAAGCAGCTTCAGCGCCAGGAGACCCATGGCGCCGAGGATGACTGCCGGAATGAGGCGGGGCCGTTCGATCACGCCGCCTGGCCCTCGAGCCGGCGGGCGGCGCGGGCGCGGATGGCGGCGGCCGATTCCGCCGCGCTCGCCATGCGCGAGATCGGGGTCGGCTCGGGCGCCGGAACCTCGGACTGGCGCGGCGCGACCATGGCGGCGGCGCTGACGATCTGGGTGATGCGCTCCATCACGCTCTGGCCGGCCTCGACCTGGGCCGCGAGATCCGCCGCATAGCGCTCGGCTGTCAGGAGCCGCGCGGCCAGCGTGCGGTCGCAATCGCCCAGCGTCAGCTTGAGGCCGGCGATGGCGCGCTCGGCGGTGTCGGTCGCCGCGATCAGCGCGCCGATGGTCTGGCGCATGCCGGCCTCGTCGCCCTTCAGCCGGTCGATGCGCTTGGCCAGCACGTAGCAGGCGATGATCGTGGCGACGAGCAGGCTCGCGACCAGGACTTCGGCGATGAGGGTGATCGTCATGGCGGCTTTAACCCGAACGCTAAAGAGGTGAACCGAGATGGTTGGTGGCGCTGTCGAAGGCGGCGATCGTCGTCTTGGAGCGGCGCAGCGGGCTGACGACCTGCACCGCGATCTTGTCGTCGACGCGCCCGATCCGGCCCTCGCTGATGATGAACTCGCCGCAACGCAGCGCGACCACCGAATCCGGCCGCGCGTCGAACATCAGCGTGTCGCCGATCTCCAGCTTCATCACGCGCTTGAGCGGCATCCGCGCCTCGTGCAGGAGGCAGGTGACATCGACATCGGTCTGCCAGACTTCGGTCGCGAGATGGTTCTCCCAGATCGGGTCGCGGCCGAGCTTCTCGCCCATGAAGCTTTCGAGCAGCAATTCGCGGATCGGCTCGATCGTGGCGTAGGGCAGCAGCAGGTGCAGCGAGCCGCCGCGCCCCTCCATGTCGAAACGGAGCTCGACCCGGATCGCGGCGTTCGCCGGCCGCGAGATCGAGACGAAGCGCGGATTGGATTCGATCCGGTCGACCGCGAAGGTGACGGGCGAGAGCGGGCGGAAGGCGGCCTCGGCGTCGCTCAGCACCAGCGCGATGACGCGCTTGATCAGGCTGATCTCGATCGAGGTGAAGGGCCTTCCGTCGATGCGCGGGGCGGGCTGGCCGCGCTTGCCGCCGAACATCGTGTCCAGCACCGAATAGATCAGCGAGGATTCGATCGTGATCAGGCCGAAATTGTCCCATTCCTCGGCCTTGAAGACCGAGAGCATGGCGGGCAGCGAGATCGAGTTGATGTAGTCGCCGAAACGCACGGAGCGGATGCTCTCCAGCGTGACCTCGACATTGTCGGTGAAGAAGTTGCGCAGGCTGGTCGAGAGCAGGCGCACCATGCGCTCGAAGATGATCTCCAGCATCGGCAGCCGCTCATAGGCTACGGAGCCGGAATCGACGATGGCCTGGATGCCGTTGCGGCTGGCTTTCTCCTCGGTGGAAAAGCCGAGCATCGTGTCGATTTCGTCCTGCGACATCAGGCGGTCGGTGCCGCCTTCCTGTTCGCCTTCGTCCTCGACCATGTCCGGCATGGTCGCCCATTCGGCCGCCATCCCTTCCGGGGTCAGCGGCTCGTCCTTGGGCTTGGCGTCGCGGTCGTCGGTGCTCATCGCTCTTCGATCTTCTGTCGGGGCCTGGTCCGCGCGCTGCTCACTGCACCAGCAGTTCCTTGAACAGCACGGCGTCGATCTTCGCCGGGTAGACGGTCACGTTGACGCGGCGCAGCAGCTCTTCCTTGAGCCGGTACATGCCGGCCGAGCCTTCGAGATCGGCCGGGCGCAATTCGCGCATGAAGACCTGGAAGGCGTCCTCGACGCGCGGCAGCAGCGGCTTGATCTCGTCGGAGACCTTGGCGTCGGCGATCTCGAGCACGACCTTGATCTTGATGATGGGCTGCCGGTTCGTGTCGCCGCCGTTCGAGATGCCGATCATCATGTCCTTCATCTCGACGAAGGAGACCGGCTTCCTGGCGCCCTTGGCCATCTCGGCCGCCGCCACCTGCTCGGCCGACGGCTTCTTGAGGAAGAAGAACCAGCCGCCGCCGCCCAGCGCCAGGAGCGCGACGGCGCCGCCGACGATCATGATCAGCTTCTTCTTGCCGCCGCCGGCCGGAGCCTCCTCGGCGGGAGCGCCGTCTTCCTCGGTGTTCTTCGGCTTATTCGACATCGACTGACCGCCCGGAACCGGGGCATGCGACACATCCGCATCGTCCCCATCCCGCACCCTGATCAATCACGGTTAACGCACTGTTAAGGGCGGCAAATTCTGCCGGGCCGATCTTGCCGTCATGGCGCGTCGTGCCGGGTGTCGCCAGCCCATGAGATTGGAGAAAATATAGCAATATCAATGTGATAGTTGGCTTTAACCATGCTGGCACGGCGCTTGCGGAACTGTTGGCGTGGCTGCTGCGCTGGGGAGCGTCGAGGCGGCCGCGGGAAATTCGGGAGACCATGCCGTGGAGAACGCGCTTCTCGTCGGCCTGTCGCGCCAGATCGCTCTGGCGCGCGAGCTGGACGTCATCGCCAACAACGTCGCCAATACGGGCACGAACGGCTTCAAGGCGCGCTCGGCGCGCTTCAACGAATTCATCATGCCGGTCGCCAGCGCCGAGGCCTTCCAGCTGCGCGACCGGCCGCTGTCCTATGTGATCGACAAGGGCACCCCGATCGACCTGACGCAAGGCGCGGTCGAACGCACCGGCAACCCGCTCGACGTCGCGCTCAAGGGCGACAACTACCTCGTGGTCCAGACGCCCAACGGCGAGCGCTATACCCGCGCCGGATCGCTCGCCGTCAACGCGCAGGGGCAGCTCGTCACCCAGACCGGCCAGCCCGTGCTGGGCGACGGCGGGCCGATCGT
The DNA here is from genome assembly GCF_058807355.1 of Allobosea sp. GW821-FHT12C12. Taxonomy (NCBI): domain Bacteria; kingdom Pseudomonadati; phylum Pseudomonadota; class Alphaproteobacteria; order Hyphomicrobiales; family Alloboseaceae; genus Allobosea; species Allobosea sp. GW821-FHT12C12. Next base: position 51,250 of record NZ_JBXAQP010000017.1, on the reverse strand, counting down.
GTTCGGCCCCGGCGAGACCGACGCCAAGATCGCCGCCGACGGCTCGGTCTCGAGCGACCAGGGCGTGCGCGGCAAGCTGCGCCAGGTCCGTTTCGACAATCCGCGCGCGCTCGTCAGCGACGGCAACAACCTGTTCTCGTCGACCACGGCCGCTCAGCCCGCTGGCCCGCTGGCGCGGGTCGAGCCCGGCGCGCTCGAAAGCTCGAACGTCAAGGCCGTGCTGGAGATGACCCGGCTGATGGAGGTCCAGCGCTCCTATCAGAGCATGGCCAGCATGATGGCGAGGTCCGACGAACTGCGGTCCAGGGCGATCACCCGCCTGGCCGACCAGCAAGCCTGATCCGGAAAGGGAGCAAAGCGATGCGCGCTCTTCAGACAGCCGCCACCGGCATGATGGCCCAGGAACTCAACGTCCAGGTCATCTCCAACAACATCGCCAACGTGCGCACCACCGGCTACAAGCGCCAGCGCGTGCATTTCCAGGATCTTCTCTACGAGAATTTCCGGCGCGCGGGCTCGGCCACCTCGGACCAGAACACGCAGGTTCCGGCCGGCACCTTCATCGGCTCCGGCGTCAAGACGGTCTCGACCGGCCGCGTGATGACCCAGGGCAACCTGACCCCGACCGAGAAGCAGTTCGACGTCGCGATCCGCGGCGAGGGCCTGTTCAAGATCAGGATGCCGGACGGCCGCACCGCCTATTCGCGCGACGGCTCCTTCGATCTCGACGCGCAGGGCCAGCTCGTCACCCGCGACGGCTATCAGCTCGAACCCGGCATCACCGTCCCCAACAACGCCTCCAGCGTCTCGATCAACGCCCAGGGCACGGTCGAGGTCACGATCCCCGGCCAGACCGCGCCGCAGCAGCTCGGCCAGATCCAGCTCGCGCGCTTCATCAACAAGGTCGGGCTGGAATCGATCGGCGACAACCTCTTCCTCGAGACGGCGGCCTCCGGCCAGGCGATCGACGGGTTCGGCGGCGGCGAAGGCTTCGGCACGCTGCAGCAGAACTACCTCGAAGAGGGCAACGTCCAGGCGGTCACCGAGCTGTCCTCGCTGATCGCGGCGCAGCGCGCCTACGAAATGAACTCCAAGGTCATCACCGCCGCCGACCAGATGATGTCGGCGACGACCCAGATGTTCCGCGGCTGACCGGAAGGATGAGCCTCATGATCCGTCCCCTGACCGTCCTGACCGCCCTGCTCATGGCCGGCGCGTCGTTCGCGGTCTCGCCGAAGGTCGAGCGCGTCTCCGTTCCGGCCAGGGTCGAGCGCGTGGCGATCCCGGAGCCTGCGCCTGTCCCGGTCGCCGCGCTCGCGGTCGAGCCGGCGCCGGCCGCGACCGCGCCGCGCCGTCCGCAGCTGCGCCCCGAACTGACGCTGAACCGCGACTTCGTCACCTATGGCGACCTGATCCCGGGCGCTCCCGCCGAGCTTGCGAACGCGCCCGCCTTCCGGGCGCCGGCGCTGGGCGAGACCGGGACGATCCAGGTCAGCCGCATCGTGGAGGCGGCGCGCGCCGCCGGCCTCGTCCGCGAGGCGGGCGACCTCGACACGCAGGGCATGGCCCAGGTCGTCGTCAGCCGCGCCGCCCGCCGGCTGCTGGCGTCCGACCTCGACGCCGCCGTCAAGACCGGGCTGCAGGAACGCTTCGGCGTCGATGCGCGCGCCTTCGTGCTCGCCGTCGACGGCGGCGCGCCCGCGGTCGCGATCGAACCCGAGCTGACCGGCGACGCCGTCGTGCTCGATCTCGGCTACGATCCGCGCTCGCGCCGCGTCCAGGCGAGGCTGATGGTGCCGGGCAGCACGGCGATGCGGCTGAAGCCGCTGCGCATTTCGGGCCAGCTCGTCGAGACCGTCGAGGTCGTGGTGCCGAGACGCGCCATCGCGCGCGGCGAGACGCTGGGCAAGGCCGACGTCGTCGTCGAGCGCCGCCCGCGCGACGCCCAGACCGGCGAGTTCGTCGGCGATCTGCGCGCCGCGGTCGACAAGGTCGCGCGCCGGGCGCTGCTCGCCGGCATGCCGCTGCGCAGCGGCGACGTGCAGCGCGAGGAGATCGTCGCCAAGGGCGACCTCGTCACCATCGTCTACGAGGCGCCGGGGCTGATGATCACCATGCGCGGCCGCGCCAGCGACGCCGGCGCGATGGGCGATGTCGTCTCGGTCACCAACCCCCAGTCGAAGCGGGTGCTGCAGGGCACGGTCAGCGGTCCCGGACGGGTTTCCGTCCAGGCCTCGTCGGCCGGCCGGGTCGCCAGCGCCAACTAGTTCCCGTCAGCGCGGAAGCCAATCATGACAACGCATTCTCTCGTCAAACTGTCCGGCGTCCTGCTGCTCGGCGTCTCGCTTGGCGCCTGCGGCGCGATGGACCGCCTCGCCAATGTCGGCCAGGCGCCGGCGCTGTCGGCGATCGAGGACCCGACGGCCGCGAAGGGCTACAAGCCCGTACAGATGCCGATGCCGCAGATGGAGCATGCCTCCTTCGCGCCGAACTCGCTCTGGCGCACCGGCTCGCGCGCCTTCTTCAAGGACCAGCGCGCCAGACTCGTCGGCGACCTCGTCACGGTCAAGGTCAAGGTCACCGACCGGGCCCAACTCGACAACACCACCAAGCGCAGCCGCAAGAGCGGCGAGGATGTCGGGGCCGACAACGTCTTCGGCTTCGAGAACAAGCTCGACAAGTTCCTGCCCAACGGCGCCAGCGCCGGCTCGCTGCTGAAGCTCGATTCGGAAGGCTCGCATGAGGGCTCGGGCTCGGTGCGCCGGGCCGAGCAGCTCACCACCAACGTCGCGGCGGTCGTCACGCAGACCCTGCCCAACGGCAATCTGGTGATCGAGGGCAAGCAGGAAATCAGGGTCAATTTCGAGGTGCGGGAGCTGATCGTCGCCGGCGTGATCCGGCCCGAGGACATCGAATCCGACAACACGATCGAATCGACCAAGATCGCCCAGGCCCGCATCGCCTATGGCGGCCGCGGCCAGATCACCGACGTCCAGCAGCCGCGCTACGGCCAGCAGGTGATGGACATCCTGCTGCCGTTCTGAGCGAAGCTCTGCCGTCGGCGATCCCCTACCGAAAGTCCCGGCCGGCGCGGAACGCTCCCCGCTTTCTCCGCCCCGGTCGGCCGGCGGTCTCCTCCCGAGCCGCCACTCCTCCCGGCCGTCCGCCATGCTCCCCAGGCAAAATGGCGGCGGCCCAAAAGAAGCCCCGCGTTTCCCCCGCGCGGGGCTTCATTTCGTCCGAGCGCTGTTTGTCGGCTCGACCCGCTCAATCGTCCCTGAACACCTTCTCGTTGCGCTCGTGGCGCTCCTGCGCTTCGAGCGACAGGGTCGCGATCGGGCGGGCCTCGAGGCGCTTCAGCGAGATCGGCTCGCCGGTGTCGCGGCAATAGCCGTAGGAGCCCTCGTCGATCCGGGCGATCGCCGCCTCGATCTTGGAGATCAGCTTGCGCTGCCGGTCGCGGGCGCGCAGTTCGATGGCGCGGTCGGTCTCGGAGGAGGCGCGGTCGGCGATGTCGGGATGGTTCTCGCTCTCGCTTTGCAGGGCGACCAGCGTTTCCTTGGCCTCCTTCAGGATTTCGTCCTTCCAGGCCAGCAGCTTGCCGCGGAAATACTCGCGCTGACGGTCGTTCATGAACGGCTCGTCCTCGGTCGGTTTGTAGTCCGCCTCGAGTGTAATCTGCTTCGGCATAGGCGCACTCTCTCGGTTCGTCGTCTCGCCGCGCCCGTCGGCATCGCCGCTGAGCCGCCGCCGATTTGGCTGCCTTATAGCGAGGGACGCCGATGGGAACAATCGCTTCGACACCGCCATCAACCGGCATCGCCAGGGTCTGGCGTCGAATGGTGAATTTTCATGACGCATCAGCGTGATGGCCGCCTGCGGGGGGCTGTTTCGCATCCGTTTTTCAAGGGCGGGCAGCATTGGCGCGCCATATCGATTCGCGAAGGGCTCCGTCACCTCCGGCCGTTACGGCTCAGCCGCAGAGCAGAGCGGCCGATTTCGCCAGAGGCGCCCGATAATCGACGAGATGCACGCCGTCGCGCGTGACGCCGGGGCGGGCGATCGCGGGGTTCTCGCCGCGGGCCTCGGCGAACGGATCGAGGAAGAGGCAGCCAGACTTGCGGCAGATGCCTTCCAGCTCCTCCGAATAGGCCTTCAGCGCAGCGAGATCGAACAGAGGCGCGACTTCGGCCCCGACGGGCGGAACGGCGGTGACGACGAGCCGCCGCGTGCGCGTCTGGAGCGCCGCGATCAGCGCGGCAGCGTTGTCGCGGAAGGCGCTTCTGCTGCGAGGCAGCGGCTTGTCCAGCGCATTGTTGGTGCCGATGGTCAGCAGGCCCGCGCCGGCGCGGCGCGGCATCTTGAGTTCGGCGAGCAGGTTGAGATAGCCGCGCGCGCCGATGCCGCCGACGCCGGCGTTGATCACCGGCTTGCCGCAGAGCGGCGAGGGATCGCCGACGAAGGCGTTGTGCGAGTCGCCGAACAGAACGACATCGTCGCCCATCGCCGCGAAGGCGCGGTTGAGCGCGGCGATGCGGTCGGGCGCGATCAGATGATCGTAGTCGCCACGGTCGTATCCTTCCATCCACAGGGCGATCGCGCCGCCGACGAGCGCCAGCACGAGCGTCACGCCGATGCTCGTCCTGGGCCGCCGCATCACGAGGCGGCGCAGGCCGTCTAGCCTCACAGCGGGATGTTGTCGTGCTTCCGCCACGGCCGTTCGACACTCTTGGTGCGAAGCATGGCGAGCGCGCGCGCGATCCGGCGGCGCGTGCCATGCGGCATGATGACCTCGTCGACATAGCCGCGCTCGGCCGCGACGAAGGGCGACATGAAGCGGTCCTCGTACTCCTTGGTCTGGCGTGCGATCGTCTCCGCATCGCCGCCCCTAAAGATGATCTCGACCGCGCCCTTGGCGCCCATCACCGCGATCTGCGCGGTCGGCCAGGCATAGTTGACGTCGGCGCCGATATGCTTGGACGCCATCACGTCATAGGCCCCGCCGAAGGCCTTGCGCGTGATCACGGTGACCAGCGGCACGGTGCACTCGCTATAGGCGAAGAGCAGCTTGGCGCCGTGCTTGATCAGCCCGCCATATTCCTGCGCGGTGCCCGGCAGGAAGCCGGGAACGTCGACCAGCGTCACGATCGGGATCTCGAAGGCGTCGCAATAGCGCACGAAGCGCGCCGCCTTGCGCGAGGCGTCGGAATCGAGCACGCCGGCCAGCACCATAGGCTGGTTCGCCACGACGCCCACCGTGCGGCCCTCGATGCGGCCGAAGCCGGTGACGATATTGGCGGCATAGGCCGCCTGGATCTCGAAGAAATCGCCTTCGTCCAGCGTCTTCCGGATCAGTTCCCTGATGTCGTAGGGCTTGTTGGGATTGTCCGGCACCAGCGTGTCGAGGCTCATGTCGACGCGGTCCGGAACGTCGAAGGAAGGCCATTCCGGCACGCCGGCGGTGTTGTTCGCCGGCAGGAAGTCGATCAGCCGGCGGACCTGCAGCAGCGCCTCGACATCGTTCTCGAAGGAGCCGTCGGCGACCGAGGATTTCGAGGTATGGACCTTGGCGCCGCCGAGTTCCTCCGATGTCACGGTCTCGTTGGTGACGGTCTTCACCACGTCCGGGCCGGTGACGAACATGTAGCTCGTGTCGCGGACCATGAAGATGAAATCGGTCATCGCCGGCGAATAGACGTCGCCGCCGGCGCAGGGGCCCATGATCACCGAGATCTGGGGAATGACGCCGGAAGCCTGAACGTTGCGCTTGAAGACCTCGCCATAGCCGCCGAGCGCCGCGACGCCCTCCTGGATGCGCGCCCCGCCGGCGTCGAAGAGGCCGACGATCGGCGCGCGCATTTTCAGCGCCATGTCCTGGATTTTCACGATTTTTTGCGCATGCGTCTCGGAAAGCGAGCCGCCGAACACCGTGAAATCCTTGGAGAAGACGAAGACGGTGCGGCCATTGACGGTGCCCCAGCCGGTGACGACGCCGTCGCCGGGGATCTTCTCGGCCTTCTCCATCCCGAAATCGACGCAGCGATGCTGCACGAACATGTCGAACTCCTCGAAGGAATCCCGGTCGAGCAGGAGTTCGATGCGCTCGCGGGCGGTGAGCTTGCCCTTGCCGTGCTGGGCCGCGACCCGCCGGTCGCCGCCGCCCTGGCGCGCGCCCTCGCGCCTGTCTTCGAGTTGTTCGAGAATGTCTTTCATGACGATCCAGGCCCCGCGACCGACGATAGGTCTGGCATTCGATTAGGGGCCGCGGGCGCGCCTGTCCATCGGTTGGCGATCAGACCTTGGGCCCGGTCACGATGTGGGGTCGACGCGCTCGTCATCGTCCCTGTCGCGGGAATGGCCGCGGATCCCGGGGAAGGGCGGCAGCCAAGGCTCGCGTCGGACGGTCCAGAGTTCGTAGGTCGGGGTGAAGCGACCCGGCTCGTCGAGTGAGCCGAGGCCGATCTCGATCTCGTCGCGCGTGCGCGCAAAGACCGACGATCCGCAGTGCGGGCAGAAGGAGCGGCCGGCGAAGGCGCGCGTCTCACCGTCCACCGTCACCGCATCCGACGAGAAAATCGCCGACGCGTGAAATGGCGAGCCGTGCTGTTTGCGGCAATCGATGCAGTGGCAGATGCCGACCCGTAACGGGCTTCCGGTCGCGACGACACGGACCTTGCCGCATAGGCATCCGCCGCTGATGCGCTCCATGCTGCTCGCCCGCTCCAAGCCGACTATCCGTGCCGTAGCAGCAACGCCGCTGCGTCGAACTCCGTCCGCCGGATGACACGGCGCTCGGCCGCCTCCTCGTCCTGGCCCCAGATCGCGATCTGGTAGTCCTCGTCGCAATGGGCGGCGGTCCAGATCGCGTCGGGATCGCGCCGGCCATCCGCCAGCGCCAGCATCAGGATGGTCGAGCCCGTCAGCGTCATGACGTTGTGCGCGCCGGCGAGCGCGACCGGCGCGGCAATCGCGGCGACGCGGGCCGCCACTGCCGCCAGCGTCTCGCGCGGCTGCTCGGCGTGAACGACGCCCTGCGCCAGCATGAAGCGTATGCCGAGCGCGCCTTCCGTCTCACGCAGGATCGGGTTCCAGAGTTCGTCCTGGCGAGCCACCAGCGCTTCGGGTTCGCCGGCGCGGTAGCAGAGCGCGTCGCTGCCGGCATAGCGCACGATCTCGGCGCGCACGGCCTCGTGCTGGTCGGCGACGCCGTCCAGCGCCGAGTTGACCAGCCGGGTCAGCGGCATTCTCGCCGGGTCGATGCGCTGATCCTGGGCCTGCCATTCGGCGGCGAGCGCTTCCGCGACCGGCCTCGAGCTTACGGCCAGCGGGTTGCGCGCCGGGGTGCGGGCGGTGCGGCCGTCGAGCGCGACATGGAAGCGGCCGTCGCGCTCCAGCGCGGCGGCGTTCTCGTAGAAGCGTTTCGGCAGGGCGTTGCGCATCGCCGATTGCGCGGCGGCGACGGGGTCGGGCTGGCGCTGGCCTTGAGCGCCGAAGCGGGCGAGGAATTCATCGGTCGACATGCGGCGGCGTCTAGCACGCCGGCGCGCGCCGGTCAGCCGCCATGGATGTCGCGCCAGGCCGGCCCGGCGTTGCCGAAGGGCAGGGCGGTCGCGGCATGGACGCCGCGCGCGATGGCGCGGGCCAGCACGTCGGCGGCGGTCGCGCAGATCTCGGTCAGCGCGAAGGCGTCCGACGGCGCGCCGGAACGCCCGGTCGCGGCCGAGAAGACGACGTCGCCGTCGAGCGGGGCGTGGACGGGGCGCAAGGCCCGCGCCAGCCCGTCATGGGCCGCGAGCGCGAGGCGCTTGCACTGCGCCTTGGTCAGCGCGGCGTCGGTCGCGACCAGCGCGATCGTGGTGTTGCGGCCGGGCCCGCCCTTGTAGCGCAAGGCGAGGTCTTCGGCTGAGATCGTCCGCGGCCAGCCGAGACCGCCGAACTCGGCGTCGCGCTCGTAAGGCGCGGCCCAGAAATGCGGACCATCCCCGATCGTGGCCGAGCCGACCGCGTTGACCGCGACCAGCGCGCCGACGACATGGCCGGTGGCGGCCCGCGCGCTGGCCGAGCCGAGCCCGCCCTTGAAGGTCTTCGTGGTCGCGCCGTAGCCCGCGCCGGCCGTGCCGAGCCCAAACTCCTCGGCTGCGCCGGCCGCGGCCCGCAGGCCGAGCCCGCGATATGGCGTCTCGCCCGCGCCCGCCGCCCAGGGCTTGTCGCCGCCATTGGCGAGATCGAACAGGATCGCCTGCGGCACGATCGGCACGCGCAGGGCCCCGACCGGGAAGCCGCGCCGCTCCGCCGCGAGCCAGGCCATCACGCCGTCGGCCGCGCCCAGGCCCCAGGCCGAACCGCCCGAGAGCACGATCGCGTCGACATGCTCGACCGTCATCTCGGGCTCGAGCAGCGCCGTGTCGCGCGTGCCGGGCGCGCCGCCGAGGATGGCGACGGAGGCGATGGTCGGCCGGTCGAACAGGGCGACGCTGACGCCGGTCGCGGCCCGCTCGTCATGCGCCTGCCCGACGAGGACGCCGCGAACATCGGTGATCAGGTTGCGCATGGAGCAGGCCGGCCGAAGGTCAGGAACTTCGCGCCACCTCGCGCGTCCTTGCTACATTACGATCTTTTCATGCTTGCGCCATCGCCGGGTCAGGGCCGCGCCGGCATGCTGGCCTGATCGCGGACCGGCTTTTCGAGACCCTCGCGCGACCGGGCTCGCCTGAAACGCCATTGGAGATTGTCGCATGAAACGCATCGCTCTCATCACCGCCTCCTCGCTCGCCGCGATGGCCGCGACCTTCGCGATCGCACAGCCGCAGCCGATCCCGCCGGCCGGAGGCGGTGGCGACCGCGACGGCACGCGCCAGGAGCGACAGGACGGACGCGACAGCTATCAGTCGCGCGAGGAGCGCCGCACGGAATGGCGCCAGCGCCAGTCCGAGCGGATGCAGGCGCGTCTCAACGAGCGCCTCGCCAGGCTGCGCACCGACATGAACCTGAAGCCCGATCAGGTGCCGCTGTTCGAGCGCGTCGAAGCTGTGATCAAGAAGAGCGCCGAGCAACGCCGCGAGCGCTGGGCCTCGATGCGCGAGCAGCGCGAGAATTTCCGCGATGCCGACATCATGGAGCGGCTCGACAGCCTGTCGGCCCGCAGCAACGAGCGCGCCCAGCGCATGAAGGAGATGGCCGATACGGTGCGCCCGCTCTGGGTCACGCTCAGCGACGAGCAGAAGACCGTCGCCCGCCGCGCCGTGCGCGAGGCGATGGCCGAGGGACGCGGCCGCATGGAGCGGATGGGCGAGCGCTGGGACGAGCGTCGCGGCGGCGGCCAGGATCGCGACGACGACGATCGCGGGGAGCGCCACTGGCGCGATCGCGGCGGCGACTGGGATCGCCGGGGCTGATCTGGCCTCAAAACATGCAAGGGCGGCTCAGGGAGCCGCCCTTCTTCATTTCGTATCAGAGCAATCTGAGCTCGCACGGCAACAGACCGTCATCCCGGATCGGCGCGGCTTCGCCGCTTGTCCGGGATGACGAGGCGCTTCTGAGGAAAACCAGTCGGTTCGAGGCCCGGCGCCCGTCAGGTGCCGACGGCGTCGGTGACGCATTTCTTGGTGAAGCTCGTCTTGGCCGCGCCGTTGAGCTTCTTGTCGGCGGCCTGCTTGTCGCAGGCGGCGGTGGCGTCCTTCTCGCATTTGCCGAGGAAACTGGTCTTGGCGGCGCCGGCCAGTTTCTTGTCGGTGGCCTGCACCGCGCAGCTTGCGCCTTGAGCGAAGGCCTGGCCCGACAGGCATCCGAGCGCGAGCGCTGCGATCAACATCATCTTCATGATCGTCGTCCCTTTCCCGTTTGGGTGATCAAGGATTACCCGAGTCGAGGACGCTTGTCAGCGCGGCGCGCGGACCCCGAGGCAATCCGGCCCGTGTCTCGTGAAACAATCGGTAACCTTTCGTTTACATTAGCTGTTCAAGTTCGATTCAGAGTTTTGCGTTTACGATTTGGCAGTAAGTTCACCGCGAGTGGCCGCCATGAGCAACAAGACAACGACCTGGGCGATGCGGGCCTTCATCGCGTCCGTCTTCGTGCTGAGCCTGTTCGGCCCCTATGCGATCTCGATCCTGATCGGCTGCCTGGGCCTCGGCTGCTATTTCTTCCGAGACGAGGTCGGCTCGCATCTGTGAGGTCGTTTCGCGGGATCAACCTCCGCTTCCCGAACGACGGGCAAAACAAAAAAGGGCGGCTCCTGCGAGCCGCCCTTTCGTGTTTTCGGCCAATGCCTTGTGGCGCGACCCTGCCATATCGAATCAGCGCGAGTAGAACTCGATGACCAGGTTCGGCTCCATCTGCACCGCATAGGGCACGTCCGTCAGGGTCGGCGTGCGGGTGAAGGTGGCGGTCGATTTGGTGTGGTCGGCGTCGAGATAGTCGGGCACGTCGCGCTCGGCGAGCTGGGCCGATTCGATCACCAGCGCGAGCTGGCGCGAGCTCTCCTTGACCGCGATCACGTCGCCGGGCTTGACCTGGTAGGAGGCGATGTTGACGCGCTTGCCGTTCACGGTGACGTGGCCGTGGTTGACGAACTGGCGGGCGGCGAAGACCGTCGGCACGAACTTGGCGCGGTAGATCACCGCATCCAGCCGGCGCTCGAGCAGGCCGATCAGATTCTCGCCCGAATCGCCCTTGAGGCGGATCGCCTCGGCGTAGTAGCGGCGGAACTGCTTCTCCGAGATCGAGCCGTAATAGCCCTTGAGCTTCTGCTTGGCGCGCAGCTGCGTGCCGAAATCGGACGGCTTGCCCTTGCGGCGCTGGCCGTGCTGGCCGGGGCCGTATTCGCGGCGGTTGACCGGGGATTTCGGACGACCCCAGATGTTCTGACCGAGACGGCGGTCGATCTTGTATTTCGCCTCATGGCGCTTCGACATTTCGCGTGTCCTCTTGGTTCGCGAGTGAGGACCGCGCCCTCCTGTCCCTGGCTCCCAGGGCGACAGATCCGGCTCGATCGAGCGGATCACGGGTGCGGAAAAAGCCGCGCGGGCCGTTTCGGGCCCGCGCGACGTGGCTCTAGAACCATGCGGAGGCCGGTTTGTCAAACCGGAACGGCTCGTTCTGGCGTCAATTCACCAGCGGCATCGGCTCGACCGCGACCTCGGCGAGGCCGTAGCCGGCGAGCGCGATGCGCAGGGGGCCGGTCAGGCCGCCGCCGTCGGTGAAGAGCGCGAGCGCGTCTCCGGCCGTCACGGCGGGCGTCGCGGCTATGGGGCCGAGCAGGCCGGCGACGCGGCGCGCGATCGCGGGCGCCGGGTCGATCCAGTTCACCGGCCAGGGCGCGAGCCGCTTCATCCGCTCCAGCAGCAGCGGATAATGCGTGCAGGAAAGGGTGACGACATCGGTGCGCACGCCGTCCCGGTCGACGAAGCAGGGCGCGATCTCGGCCAGGATCGCCTCGTCCGCGACCGCCTCGCCCTTCAGCGCCGCCTCGGCAAGGCCGGCGAGCGCGGTCGAGCCGACGAGGGTGACGCGGCAGCCGCCGGCATAGGTCGCGATCAGCCCGCGCGTATAGTCGCGGGCGACCGTGCCCGGCGTCGCCAGCACGGTGATCCGTCCGGTCTTCGTCAGCTCCGCCGCCGGCTTGATCGCGGGCACGGTGCCGACGAGGGGAATCGAAAAGCGCGCCCGCAGCGCCGGCAGGACCAGCGTCGAGGCGGTGTTGCAGGCGATGACGACGAGATCGGGATGACAGCGCGCGACCAGCCGCTCCATCACCGCCAGCACGCGCGCGACGAGCTCGGCCTCGCCGAGACGGCCATAGGGGAAGCCGGCGTCGTCGGCGGCGTAGACGATCCTCGCGCCGGAACAGGCCCGCATGGCGGCTTCCAGCACGGTCAGGCCGCCGAGGCCGGAATCGAAGATGAGGACGGTCGGCTGGCGCCGCGGCATCGCCAGCGCGGCATAGGCCGTTCCGGCCATGAAATCGACCTGCATGGAAAACCTGCGGCAGCGAGAACAGCCAAGGATTGCGCCAGAATGAGGTTAAGGCGACGTCAAGAAACAAGGCGCGGCATCGGGCAAATTTAGTTGACAAAGTCCACTATAACGGCGAGCTTCCGATTGCGGAGGATCGCCATGACCCACCCCGAAATCGACAGCCCAGGCGTCGCGGCGATCCGCCGCTTCAACCGTTTCCATACGAGCTGGGTCGGCGCGCTCGGCGGCAGCCTGCACGGCTCCGGCTTCGCGCTGACCGAGGCCCGGGTGCTCTACGAGCTCGCCCAGCGCGACGGGCTGACGGCGAGCGAGCTCGCACGCGATCTCGGGCTCGATCCGGCCTATCTTTCGCGCATCCTGAAGCGCTTCATCTCGGCCGGCTGGCTGCAGCGCGACCGCTCCTCGCGGGACGGCAGGGCGCTGCGGCTCGCGCTGACGCCGGCCGGCCACGCGGCCTTCGCGCCGCTGGACAGCGCCTCGCGAAGCCAGGCGCAAGCGATTCTGCAACGGTTGCCGCAAGCGGAGCAGGACAGGCTGGCGGCCACGCTCGGGCAGGCCCAGATGCTGCTATCGGGCGAGACGCCCGCGATCGACGCGCCGCTGATCCGAGCGCACCGGCCCGGCGACATCGGCTGGGTGATCGCGACCCATGGCCGGCTCTATGCGCGGGACCATGGCTGGGACATCTCGTTCGAGGCGCTGGTCGCCGAGATCGCCGCAAAGTTCCTGCGCGAGTTCCGGCCCGGCCTGGAGCGCTGTTTCATCGCCGAATGGGGTGGCGAGCCGGTCGGCAGCGCCTTCGTCGTGCGCGGGAGCGACGAGGTTGCCAAGCTCAGGCTGGTCATCGTCGATCCGCGAGCGCGCGGGCTCGGGCTCGGCAAGCGGCTGGTCGCGGAGGCGGTCGGTTTCGCGCGGAGCGCCGGTTATGCCCGCATGGTGCTGTGGACCAACGACATCCTGCATGCGGCGAGGGCCATCTACGTCGCGCAGGGCTTCCGGCTGGTGGCGGAGGAAAAGCACCGTTCCTTCGGGCAGGAACTGGTCGGCCAGAACTGGGAACTGGACCTTTGAGCCTGCCGTTCACCCAACCGAAAGGCCCGCAACCGAAAGGCCCGCCGCATAGCCGCGGCGGGCCGATCCGACCAAAGTCGGGATGATCAGGTCAGTTGATCACCTGGACGATGCGGCGAGTGCGAGGCTCGACCAGCACCGTGCGGCCGTTCACGACCGTATAGCGGTACTCGGTGTTGCCGTATTCGCGGGGAATCTCGCGATAGACCACGCCGTCGGCGGGAAGCACGGTGCCGACGGCGACCGGCTCGGCATAGGTATAGGACGGCACGCGCTGCTCGACCACATAGGTCTGGAAGCGCGGGGTCTGGTCGCCGATGATGCCGCCGACGACAGCGCCGCCGACGCCGCCGACGACAGCCCCGACCGGACCGCCGACGATCGCGCCGCCGACCGCGCCGGCCGTTGCGCCGCCGACAGCGCCGCCCTGGGCGCCCTGCGGGTTCTGGGCAAAGGCCGCGGCCGGCACGGTGGCCAGCAGCGCGGCAATGGCGATCTTCTTAAGCATATCACTCTCCCGTGATGGTGATCGATGGGCTGACAACGCGGAGAGTTCGGGCGGGGTTCCGTCAAAAGACGTAATTTACCGAACGGCAAGGAAGAGGCCGCCGGGGAATGCCCGACGCTGCCGTCCATCAGACTTTGAGTTTTGCGACGGCCGCCGCGGCCGTCCGGCCGGCCAATGTCGCGCCGCCGACCGTCATCGCGCCGCCGCCGGCCGTCGCCTCGCCGGCAAGCCAGATGCGGTCGCCGATGGGCAGGCCGAGCGCATCGCGCGCCGACTCCTGGCCGGGCTGGCAGACGGAATAGGAGCCGAGCGCGAACGGGTCGGTCCACCATGCGGGGAAAGAGACGCCCGTGACGGCCTTGCGGACATCCTCGCCGATCATCCGCGCCAGCAGATCGACGACATGGGCGCCGGCCTCCCGCGCGCCGGCCTTCGACAGGTCGCGGGCATAATCGCCGCCGCAATAGCCGATGACGATGTCATTGCCGTCCGGGAACAGGTCGAAATTCATCAGCTTCCGCGATGATCCGGCCTCGATGTAGCTCGTGCCGGGGCTGATGCCGAAACGCTGGCCCTCGAGCTTCAGCGCGATCTTGGTCAACGCGCCCATGCCGATGCCGCCCAGCGCATCGCGGTGCCGCGCCGGCAGCTCCGGCGTGAAGCGGATGTGGCCCGCCTTCAGCACGCCGACCGGCACGGTGACGATCACCGCATTGGCGCGCAATGTTCCCGAGCGGCTTGTGACGCCCACGCCGGGCCCGTCCCAGGCGATGGCGCTGACCGGCTCGTTCAGACGGATGTCGAGGCCCTGGCCATGGCGGACGACGAGGTCGCCATAGCCGGAGGGCACGAGGTAATCGTCGCCGGCCCAGAGCCGCTGGTAGTCGCGGGCCGAAATCCTGTCGGCTTCCTCGCCGATCGACAGCAGCAGGCCCGACGCGGCGATCGGGGCCATGTCGGGACCGAGATCGCCGAGCAGTTCGGCGATCGAGAGGTCGCGCGCCGTGATGTCGACCGTCTCCAGCCGGCGGTCGATCTGGCCGAAGGCGCCGCGCCGCTTCAGGCGATCGCTCTCCGCCATCGGCCGGCCGTCGGCGAAGACCTGGAAGCCGCCTCCGCCCCAGCTCTCCTCGCGCGTCGCGACGCCGAGTTCCCTGGCGATCTGGGCCCAGGGGTTGCGCTCGGCCCAATGGATGAACATCGCGCCGGCATCATAGGCCGGGCCAAGCGAGGTGTCGGTGAAGGCGCGCCCGCCGGTGCGGTTGCGGGCCTCGAGGACGATCGCCGTGCGGCCGGCCGCCCCCAGCGCGTGCGCGGCCGCCATGCCGGCCGCGCCGGCCCCGATGACGACGACATCGACATCGGTGGCGCTGGCCGGCCTCGCGACCGTGAGGAAACCCGCCGTCATGGCGCCCGAGCCCATCAGCAAAGTTCGGCGATCGAGCATCGGGGATATCCGTGTGCCTGTCGTGACGGATGAGTATCCGCGATAGCGCCTTTCAAGCCGCATGCCATGGCGGAATTTCGGCCGCGCCGATCACGAGATCGGGAGTGCCGCATTGCGCCGGGCGACAGGCCGGAGGGAACGCTGATTTTTACAAAGGATCAAATCAAAGTAGTAATTTAGACCAGAACAATTCTATTATTTTGCGGAAACATCGAGGCGTATTGACAGCATCATTGCGGCCCAATATCGGCATATTGTCTTATGCGAGCGTATAAGAACTTGTTTATATTGACTTTAGACTGCCGGCCCGGCTCACGGCGTGGGCCGCGCGGGCGAGAACAGGATTCGGGCGATGGGCAATCCCTTCAGGCTGCGCGATGGCGTGGCGTTCGGCGCGCTGATGACGGCGATACTGGCCTCGTCGGCCCAGGCGCAGCAGAGCCGTGCACGTCCTCCCGCCGCCCAGCCGGGCGCGGAAAGCCCGGTCGTTCTCGACCAGATCAATGTCCAGGGCGAGACTACCGCGGGCTCCGCATTGGTCGAAGGGCCGACGACGACCCGCACGACGCGCGAGGAGCTCGACCGGCGGCAGGTCCAGAGCATCGCCGACCTCGCCAACCGCGTCGAGGCCGGCATCAGCTTCAACCGCAACACCAACAGCATCAACATCCGCGGCCTCGACGGGGCGCGCGTGCTGACGACGATCGACGGCATCCGGCAGCCGTTCCTGACCGATACCCGCATCGACCGCAGTTCGACCAACGCGTTCGACTTCGATTCGCTGTCGACGCTGGACCTGCTGCGCGGAGGCGGCGGCGGGGCGACGCTCGGTTCCGGGGCGCTCGGCGGCGCGCTCGCCGTCCGCACGCTCGATCCCGAGGACCTGATCAAGGGCAACAAGACCTTCGGCGGGCTCGCCAAGACCGGCTTCGACAGCACCGATCAGGCCTGGTTCGGCAGCGCGGCGGTCGCGGCCCGGCTGCAGCAGACCTATTTCCTGCTCCAGGGCAGCCTCCGCAACGGCAACGAGACCGACAACAAGGGCAGGATCGACAGCATCGGCGCGACCCGGACGTTGCCGAACCCGACCGATTTCACGCAATACGGCTTCCTCGGCAAGATCAACCACAATATCGGCGACGTGCACCGCTTCGGCCTCACGGCGGAGCTCTACAAGCGCGAGGACCGCATCCAGACGCTGACCTCGACCGTGTCGCCGACCGGGAATTTCCGGCCCGGCGCCTATCGGCAGGGCGAGGACGTCGAGCGCCAGCGCGTCTCGCTGTCCTACGATTACAAGCTGCCGGGGAGCTTCGTCGACGCGGCCAATGCGACGCTCTACTGGCAGAAAATCAAGCGCAACGTGCTGATCGACGCCTATCGCTTCACCAGCATCGTCGGCCCCTATGGCCGCGACAACGAGTCGGAGCAGGCGGCCTACGGCTTCAACGGCCATATCGTGAAGACCTTCCAGACCGGCATCTTCTCGCATGGGATCACGCTGGGAACCGAGCTGCGCGCGACCACGCTCGACCAGTACTCCAAGGGCTTCGACAACTGCCCGGCGCGCCCGGCGTCGGGCCTCTACACCGGCGCTTTCGCGACCTGCAACAACCTGCACACCAACCAGGCCGACCAGCCAAAGGTCGATGGCAAGGCGGTCGGCATCTTCCTGCATGACGAGATCGGCATGCTGGACAACCGCCTGCGCCTGACGCCGGGCGTGCGCTTCGACTGGTATGAGGAGGTTCCGCAGCCGACGCCGGCCTACAGCAATGGCGGCTCGCGGCCGGTCGGCCTGCCGCCATCCTCCAGCGATTCCGCCTGGTCGCCGCGCGTCCGGCTCGAATACGACATCCTCAAGAACGCATCCTGGCTGAAGGACGTCACGGCCTTCGCGCAATGGTCGAAGGGTTTCCGCGCGCCGACGGCGAGCGAGCTCTACGGCCGCTTCGGCGGACCCGGCACCTATCTGCGCATCGGCGATCCGACGCTGCGCAGCGAGACCAGCAACGGCGTCGATGTCGGCCTGCGCTTCGGCGACAGGGCGCTCGGGGGCTCGCTGACATATTTCCACACCAACTACCGCAACTTCATCGACACGGTGCAGATCGCGCCGCCCGGCGGGGACTATCCGCAGGGCGGCATCCAGGGGCCGCGCAACGTCGCGCGGGCCGAGATCCAGGGCTTCGAGGCCAACGCTCAATACGCCTTCGCGCCGAACTGGCTGGTGCGCGGCTCGTTCTCCTACATCCGCGGCGTCAACGAGAACAACAACACCTTCCTGAACTCGATCCCGCCGGTGCAGGGCATCGTCGCGGTCGTCTACGGAACGGACAGGTGGGGGGCGGAGCTGTCGACCAAGCTCGCCGGCCGGCGCGACGACGTCGCCGCGACCACGGGCACGGCCCAGGGCTTCCGGGCGCCGGGCTATGCGATCTTCAACGCGTCGGCCTGGTGGAAGCCGCTGCCCCAGATCGCCGATCTCGAACTGCAGGTCGGCGTCTACAACATCTTCGACCGGAAGTATTTCGATGCCCTGACGGTGCCGACCGGCGTCCTCGCCCAGGCGCGCGACTATTACAGCGAGCCTGGCCGCACCGTGAAGGCGACGCTGAAGTACCAGTTCTGAGCCAAGGCCGCGTTTCGAGACCCGCCTTGACTGGCCCGCCCTCTCCGGAGGGCGGGTTTTTCGTTCAGGGTTCGTCCTTCAGCGCGAGCGAACGGGCTCGGCGCGGTCCTTCCGCCAGCGACTTGAAGACGCCGCGCAGCGTCCGCGCCTCCTGCTCGGTCAGGCTGAGCCGGTGCAGGATGTCGCGCAGGTTGGCGGTCATGACCGGCTTCTTGCCGGGCGGGAAGAAGCCGCGGATGTCGAGCTCACCCTCGACATAGTCGAACAGCGACAGCACCGTCGCGCGCGTCGCCGGCGGCGAGAGCAGGCTCTCGCGGAAGGGCGGCTCGCCGCCATTGGCCTTGAACCACTCATACCCGGTCAGCAGCACGGCCTGGGCGAGGTTGAGCGAGGCGAAGGCCGGATTCACCGGAAAGGTCAGGATCGCGTCGGCGAAGGAAATCTCCTCGTTGGTCAGGCCGATGCGCTCGCGCCCGAACAGGATGCCGACGCGCTCGCCCGCGCCGATCCGGTCTGACAGCGGCGGCATCGCCTCGGCCGGCGTGACGACGCGCTTCATCTGGCCGCGCTCGCGCGCCGTGGTGGCGAGGACATGGTTCAGATCGGCGATCGCCTCGGCCGCGCTGGAAAAGAGCCGGGCGTTTTCGAGGATATGGGTCGCGCCCGAGGCGGCCGAGGTCGCGCCCTTCTTCAGGCCGCCGCCGCTCGGCCAGCCGTCGCGCGGGGCGACGAGGCGCATCTCCGACAGGCCGAAATTCGCCATGGCGCGCGCGCACATGCCGATGTTCTCGGCCATCTGCGGCTCGACCAGGATGATCACCGGGGCCGCGGCCTGGACGGGCGGGCGGGTGCGGTCGGTGCCGGAGCCGGGCATTGACGAAGCCGTTGCAGAGGGTGGACGCGATCGGCGATACGAGGCAGTGGTGTCAGACGGGGAGGGCGCGCGGTCAAGCGCCGGCTGTCGCATTTCGGATAAGGCAAGACTTCGGATAAGGAATGGCGGCGACGATGGACGGCGACAGCGGCTACCTCATCGTGCTGCTGATGCTCTGCGTCCCGCTCGGACTGTTCCTCGCGCAGATCTGGGCGCGCTCGCGCTCGGCGGGCGCGGCGCGGCTGGAGGCGCATACGGATGTTTCGGAGGCGCCTCCGGCGCTGCAGCCGGAAATGGAGTTGAAGCCCGAACCGACCGCAAGCGACGAGCGCACGCCATGAGATCGATAACTAAGAACGGCGGGCCGAAGGCCCGCCGCACTGTCACGACCGGGTAATGGCGACCCCGGCTCAGGCCGCGTGACGCCTTGGAGGCTGAACGCTCGTCGCCGTCGCAACGCGATCGGTCCTGAAGGACGAGACCAGATCGTTCAGGCGCTGGATCTGGTTCATCAGCGCGGTCGCGGAGGCCGCGCTTTCCTCGGCGAGCGCCGCGTTCTGCTGCGTCATCTCGTCCATGTGGGCGACGGTCTGGCTCATCTCGTCGATGCCGTTGGCCTGCTCGGCCGCGGCGGCGGAGATGTCCGAGACCGTGCCCGAGACCTTGCGCGAGGCGTCGACGATCTGCTCGAGCGCCTCGCCGGCCGAGCGCACCAGCGCCACGCCCTGCTCGACCTCGCGACCCGACTCGCTGATCAGCGCCGTGATGTCCTTGGCCGCCTCGCCGGAGCGCTGGGCCAGGGTGCGCACCTCGGAGGCGACCACCGCGAAGCCCTTGCCGGCGTCGCCGGCGCGCGCGGCCTCGACCGCGGCGTTGAGCGCCAGCAGGTTGGTCTGGAAGGCGATCTCGTCGATCACCGAGGTGATGTCGGAGATTTTCTTCGAGGCCGTCTCGATGCGCGTCATGGCGTCGACGGCGTCGTTGACGATGGCGCCGCCCTTTTCCGCGACCGACATGGCCTGCTGCGCCAGCGTGACGGCCTGTTTCGAGGAGCCGGCCGAGGCCTTCACGCTCGCCGCGAGTTCCTCGGTGGTGGCGGCGGTCTCCTCCAGCGAGGACGCCTGCTCCTCGGTGCGCTTCGACAGATCGTCCGCTCCCATGTTGATCTCGCGGGCGGAGTTGCCGACATCGGCCGAGGTCGCCTGGATGGTCTGGACGGTCTCCGAGAGACGATTGACGGCGGTGTTGAAGTCGTCGCGCAGTTTCTCGTAATCGGCGGCGACGCCTGAATCGATCCGGCAGGTCAGGTCGCCCTTGGAGAGCAGGTCGAGCCCGTTGCCGAGCAGCGCCATGACCGCGCGCTGCTCGGCGGCGAGGCGTTCCTGCTCCTGCACGCGGGTCGCACGCTCGCGCTCGCTTTGCTGCCGCTGCGCGTCCGAGGCCGAGCGCGCCTGCTCGGCTTCGGCTTCGAGGCGACGCATTTCGAGGCCGTTCTGCTTGAAGATGAGGACGGTCTTCGCCATGTCGCCGACCTCGTCCTTGCGGGCGTCGCCGGTCACCGCAGCATCGTAGTTGCCTGCGGCCAGTTCGTTCATCGCCAGCTTCAGGCGGTTCAGCGGCTGCGTGATGGTGCGCGTGGACATCAGCAGCGCGCCGGCCAGGCCGAGCAGAATGCCGATGCCGGTTCCTGCGAGGGTCACCAAAATCGTATTATTTGTGGTCGCGGTCAGACCTTGGGAGATCTTGTCGAGCTCCTTGATCAGCCCCGTGTTGAACGAGGCGATGTCGTTGATGAGGTTACGCAGGTTCTCGTCCAGCGATCTCATGACGTTAAGCGCTTTTTCGTTCTCGTCGCGCGCGCCGAGAGCCACCGCTTGATCGACGAAGGTCTTCAAACCACGCGCCTGGGCGGAGAAGCCGTCGAAACGGGCTTTCGCTTCGGGCAGAAGAGACGCGGCTTCGGCAAGAAAATCGAGAGTCGATTTGAAGGCGGCTTCGCTCCGCGCCTTCGCCTCGGGGATTTCCGGCGCGCTGGCCGGCATGGCGATGATTTTGTAGGCTTGCGCTATCAGGTCGTTGGCCGTGCGCGATGCGCGCGCCGACGCCAGGATCGCTTTGGGATGGCTGTTCAGGACCTGCGAATAGTTGGCGTCGACCTTTTGCATTTGCTGGCCTGCATAAAACGCGGCGCCGAGGCCGATCAGCCCCATAAGGATGATGGCGGCTGCGAATTTCGCACCGATTTTCACATTGTCGAGGGTCATGATCGCCGTCCGCGTAAGAGCTCCACGTCGGCGAATTCCGCACTTATACGGTTAAAAAACTTCTAAAACAGCAATTTTTTGCTTTAAAATGCAAAGAGATGCGTCGCCATGCGTCCTTTTTCGGCGTTTCCTGTAAGGAATGCAATGTAAGCATGCGTGGAGTCGTACGCCCTTCGTCTTAGTTCCCCGGTGTCGCCAACGTTGCGGGGCCGGCAATCGCTTCCACCGCCCGCATCGCCCGCAGCATGTTGCCGCCGGCGAGCTTTTCGAGATTCTCTTCAGACCAGCCACGCCTGATCAGCTCCGCGATCAGCGCCGGAAAGACGGAGGCGTCCTCCAGCCCGTCCGGATTGACCCAGCCGAAGAAGTCCGAACCGATGCCGACATGGTCGTGGCCGATCCGGCCTGCGAGATAGTCGAGATGGTCGCAGTATTCCGGCAGCGTCGCCTTGGGGCGCGGGCCGGCCTTGCGCTCGATCTCGGCCTCGGCCTTGGCGTAATCCATCCCCTCGGGCGTCTTGCCGTACTGGTCCTTGGCCGGCCGGTGCCAGTCGCGCGAGGCCTGGCTGATGAAGTCGGGCACGAAGGTCGCCATCACGACGCCGCCATTGACCGCCACACGGTCGAGCACGTCGTCGGGGACGTTGCGGGGATGGTCGCAGAGCGTGAACGCGTTGGAATGCGACCAGACGACCGGGGCCGTCGTGATGTCGAGCACGTCGTGCATCGCCTTGGGCGAGACATGGGCGAGATCGACGACCATGCCGAGTCTGTTCATCCGGCCGATCACCTCCTTGCCGAAGGCCGAGAGGCCGTTGTGCCGGGGCGCGTCGGTGGCGGAATCGCACCAGTCATGGGTGCCGTTGTGGCACAGCGTCATCAGCCTGACGCCGAGGCCGAAATAGGCGTCGAGCGCATCGAGTTCGTTGTCGATCGCCGAGCCGTTCTCGATCGTCATGAACAGAGCGATCCTGCCCTCGGCCTTGGCGGCGGCGACGTCGTCGGCGCTCAGCCCCGGCCGGAAGACATCGGCATGCAGACGCAGAATGTCGCGCATCAGCGCGATCAGCGCGAGCGCGAACCCGGCCGGGTGCTTGTGGTTGGGCGGGACATAGGCCGCGAAGAACTGGCCCGCCAGCCTGCCGGCCTGCATGCGCGGGATGTCGGTATCGACCTCCTCGTGCACGCGCGTCAGGTCGTAGGCCGCGACGTCGCCCTTGGCGGCGCGGCTCGTGCGGATGACGTAAGGCAGGTCGTTATGGCCGTCGATCAGCGGGGCGCGCTCGAGCAGAGCGAGCGCCGCCGCGTAGGCATTGTCCTGGACGGGCGGTTTGGCGAGGGCCATGGGCTGAAACCTTGGTCGGAGAATCTGCGGACGCGATCGTGGCAGCGGTCCGGGCGGCAGGCGAGGGGGCCTGGCGCAGGGCCGCCCCTCGTCATTGACGCGATCAGCCGAACCGCGCCGGCGCGAACGGCGTCGGGTCCACGAAGACCTTCTGCCCCGTCACCATCTCGGCGATCATCCGGCCGGTCACGGCGGCGAGCGTCAGGCCGTGATGGGCGTGGCCGAAGGAGAACCAGAGGTTCCTGTGCCTGGGCGCCGGGCCGATGATCGGCATCATGTCGGGCGTGCAGGGCCGGCTGCCGAGCCAGGGCTCGGAATCGAGCCGCTCGCCGAGCGGGAACAGCGTCTTGGCGATCGGCTCGGCGCGGGCGAGCTGCACCGGGGTCTTCGGCGCATCGCGGCCGGCGAACTCCGCGCCGGTGGTCAGTCGCACGCCCTGGCGCATCGGCGCGAGGAAATAGCCGCGTTCGGTGTCGAGCACCGGATGGTTCAGCACGGCGTTGCCGAGCGGCTTGTAATGCATGTGGTAGCCGCGCTTGACCGCCAGCGGCAGGCGGTAGCCGAGCTTGTGGTTGACCATGTCGGCCCAGGGGCCGAGCGCCACGACGGCATCCTTCGCCGTGGCGCTCGCGCCGTCGGCCAGCGTCACGCTCCAGCCCGCGCCGTCCCGCGCCAGCGTGCCGGCGTCGCCCTGCGCCAACCGGCCGCCGAGGGTCTCGAACAGCGCGACATAGGCCTTCGACAGGCCGAGCGGATCGATGACGGTGACCGGATCGGTCCAATGCAGGCCGCCGATCAGGCTCTGGTCGAGATGCGGCTCCTCGGCGCGCAGGGTCGCTGCGTCGAGGGCGCGATGGTTCAGGCCGAAATCGCGCTTCCAGCGCGCGGCCTCGGCCAGGCGCGCATCCTGCTCGCCCTGCGTGCGGAACACCTTCATCCAGCCCTTGCGGCGCAGCAGCTCGGTCGCCCCGGCCTCGCGGGCGAGCGCGTCGTGCTCGCTGACGCAATGCTCGATCAGCGTCGCGTATTTCCGTGCGATCGCCTCATGCCGCGAGGCGCGCGAATGCATCCAGTAGGACCACAGGAACGGCGCCAGCCTGGGGATCGCGTTCCAGTGGTAATGCGCGTCGATGGTGTTGTTCATCGCGTAGCGGATGAGCGCGCCGAAATCATGCGGGAAGCCGTAGGGATAGACGCCCTCGCGCTGGATCAGCCCGGCATTGCCGTAGCTCGTCTCGCCGCCCGGCTGGCCGCGATCGATCAGCAGCACCGATCTGCCGGCCTTCCGCAGATGCAGCGCCACCGAGATGCCGACGATGCCGGCTCCCAGAACGATCGTATCCGCCTGCATCAAACCGCTCCCGTCAGCCGCCCATTTTCTTAGGAATAGCCGTTTCCGGGCCAGAGTCAGCGGCCAAGCACGGTTCCGCAAGGCGTTTGGCGAAGTTTCGCAAGATGTGCGCCGGAGGCCGCGCAGCCGCCGCGCGCATCCGCGCCGAGCGCCATTCGCCGCAATTTTCTGTCGGCGGCCGGGGGCGATATGGTAACGCGATGACGCGCCGCCGCGCCCGGCGGCAGCGCTGCTGCCTGTCCCGGATCGATCGGCCTCCATGATTTCGCGCTTTGCCGCCCTCCTCGCCGCCGGCCTCGCCTGGCTCGGCCGCTACGGCACGCAAGGTTTCGCGCTCTCGATCCTGCTCGGCCTGGCGCTGCCGCAGTTCTCCGCCGCGGCGCGGCCGCTGCTGCCGGTCTCGATCTTCTGCTTCACCACGGTCACCTTCATGCGCGCCGATGCCGGCGTCATCATGGGGCTGGTGCGGCGGCCGAGGAAGCTCCTGCTCTGCGCGCTCTGGCTCGTCGTCGCGCCCGTCGCGCTGGTCGGGGCTGGCATCCTGCTGACCGGCCGGGCCTCGCTCGATCCGGGCCTCGTGCTGGGCCTCGCGATCCTCGCCGCCGCGCCGCCGATCATGTCCTCGCCCGCGGTCGCGATCATCTACGGCTTCGAGCCGTCGCTGATCATCGCCGGCGTCATCGTCACGACGCTGGTCAGTCCGCTCGTCGCGCCGCTGCTCGTCGATCTGCTGGCGGGCTCGGCTGTCCCGCTCGACCGCTGGGTGCTGACGCTGCGGCTGCTGTTCTTCATCGGCGGCGGCATGGCGGTCGCGACGCTTGCGCGGCTCTGGCTCGGCACGGCGCGGATCAGGGAGATGAAGGCCAATCTCGATGGTTTCGGCGTACTGATGTATTTCATCTTCGCGGTGGCGGCGATGGACGGCGTCACCCGCGCGGCGGTCGCCGATCCGGGCAAGGTCGCGTTCTTCCTGGCCTGCGCGTTCGGCGTCTCGCTGGTCGGACTGACGGCGAGCTATCTCGTCCTGCGCCCGCTGCGGCCGTCGGACCGCTTCATGGTCGGCTACGGTTCGGGACAGCGCAATATGGGCCTGCTCGTCGCGGCCCTGGGCGCGGGCATGCCGCCGACGACCTTCCTGTTCTTCGCGCTGGCGCAGTTCCCGATCTACCTCCTGCCCTGGCTGCTGGGCGGGATCGCGGCAAGGATCAAACGCGGCGAGCGCGCTGCTGACGGGGCTTGACGCTGCGCCTTGCGAGGTTCGGCTGCCGTCGCAGCCGGAGCCTCGAGCCATGATCACGCTTTACACCGGACCCTTGAGCCTGTTCGCCCGCAAGGTCGAGATCGCGCTGGGCGAGAAGGGGCTGGCCTATGAACGCCTCACCGTGCCGTTCAACCAGACCACCGGCTACGATCCGAAGCACCCCGAGGTGCTGGCGCTGAATCCCAGGGGCCAGGTGCCGGTGCTGAGCGATGGCGGGCTCGTCGTCTATGACTCCACGATCATCCTGGAATATCTCGACGAGGCCTATCCGCGGCCGCCGCTCTATCCGGCGACGCCGGTCGAGCGGGCGCGCTGCCGCATGGACGAGCTCTTCGCCGACGAGATCCTGCTCGCGGCGCTGCGGCCGCTGATGCACCGGACTTCGCCCCCGGCGCGGGACCGCCAGCAGCGCGCGGCCCAGGCCGCCGATGCGCAGATCGCCGAGGCCGCGCTGGCCCGCCACCATGCCGAGCTCGATCAGCGCCTCGGCGGCCGCGAGTTCTTCGGCCCCGCGCTGTCGGTCGCCGACATCGCCCTGTTCATGGGCGTGCTGTTCGGGCTTCGTCTCGGCGGACCTGACTTCTCCTGCCATGCCGGCCTGTCGGCCTGGTTCGGGCGGTTGCGCAAGCGGCCGGCCTTCGCCGAGGCGGCGGCCGGGATCGCGGAGGCGGATCGGCGGCTCTCCGTTCCGGTGGAGCGTCGCCAGGACCGGGCGGTTTCGATCGCGGGGCCGGCCCGGCGAGCTTTCTGATCGCGCATCGGCTTTTCCGAAAACCGCGTTCCACTTTTCGGGCCAATGCTCTAAACCCGCCTGCATGAGCGCCCCCATCCGCATCTCCCCCTCGATCCTCTCGGCCGACTTCTCGAAGCTGGGCGAGGAGGTGCGCGCGATCGACGAGGCCGGCGCCGACTGGATCCATTGCGACGTGATGGACGGGCATTTCGTGCCCAACATCACCTTCGGCCCCGACGTGCTGAAGGCGATCCGGCCGCACACGACGAAGCTCTTCGACGTGCATCTGATGATCGCTCCGGTCGACGCCTATATCGACGCCTTCGCCAAGGCCGGGGCGGACCTGATCTCCTTTCATGTCGAGGCCGGCCCGCATCCGCACCGGACGCTGCAGGCGATCAGGGCGCAGGGCAAGCAGGCCGGCATCGTGCTCAACCCCGGCACGCATGAAAGCGCGATCGAGCCGCTGCTCGACGATCTCGACCTTATCCTGCTGATGACGGTCAATCCCGGCTTCGGCGGGCAGAGCTTCATCCGCTCCGTGGTCGAGAAGATCGCTCGCGTCCGGGCCATGATCGGCGAGCGGCCGATCGCGCTCGAGATCGATGGCGGCGCGGCGCCGGAGACCGCGCCGCTGGCGGCCAAGGCAGGGGCGAACGTGCTGGTCGCGGGCTCGGCCGTGTTCAAGGGCGGGCCGCAGGCCTACGCCGCCAATATCGCGGCAATCCGAAAGGCGGCCGAAGCCGCGCGCGGGGGCTGGGTCTGACCGCAGGGCGTAATCGAGCCTCAGGGGGTCAGATCGAGCTGCGAGAAGCCGCCGTAGATCATCCGCTTGCCGTCGAACGGCATCGGATTCGTGCCGGGCTGCATCGCCGGATCGTCCATCAGCTTGGCCCAGGCGGCATCTCGCACGTTCTTGCTCGGCCACTCGATCCAGGAGAACACCACGACCTCGTCCTCCGTCGCCTCGACGGCCCGGAAGAAATCGGTCTGCTTCCCCTTGGGAACGTCATCTCCCCAGGTTTCGACGACGTTGAGTGCGCCGTGCTGGCGGAAAAGCGGCGCCGCCTTGGCCGCGTGGGTTCTGTATGCCTCGCGATTGGCTGCGGGGACGGCGGCGACAAAGCCATCGAAGTAACTCATCAGCCTTCTCCTCTTGCGTTGGCCTCTTCTGTCAACGGCCCATCATGCAGGTGGTTTCACCCGATCATGTCAGGGAGTCGTTCCGTTGCCCGGCCGGGCGTGGTAGCGACCGCGCAAGCAAAGCCCCGATCAGCGAGCCGCACATGATCCTCCGCTATTCCCGACCCGAGATGGTCGCGATCTGGGAGCCGCAGACGCGGTTCCGGATCTGGTTCGAGATCGAGGCGCACGCCACCGACAAGCTCGCCGAGCTCGGCGTGGTGCCGAAGGAGGCGGCCGCGACGATCTGGGCCAAGGCCAGGGACGCGACCTTCGACGTCGCCCGCATCGACGAGATCGAGCGCGTCACCAAACACGACGTCATCGCCTTCCTGACGCATCTGGCCGAGATCGTCGGGCCGGAGGCGCGCTTTGTCCATCAGGGCATGACCTCGTCCGACATTCTGGACACCACGCTTTCGGTGCAACTCGCGCGCGCCACCGACATCCTGATTGCGGATGTCGATGCCCTGCTCGCCGCGATCAAGCGGCGTGCCTTCGAGCACAAGCTGACGCCGACGATCGGCCGTTCGCACGGCATCCATGCCGAGCCGGTGACCTTCGGGCTCAAGCTCGCGCAGGCCTATGCCGAGTTCGACCGCTGCCGCGCGCGGCTGGTGGCGGCCCGCGCCGAGATCGCGACCTGCGCGATCTCGGGCGCGGTCGGCACCTTCGCCAACATCGACCCAAGCGTGGAGGCCCATGTCGCGCAGATGATGGGGCTGACGATCGAGCCGGTCTCGACCCAGGTGATCCCGCGCGACCGGCACGCGATGTATTTCGCCACGCTCGGCGTCGTGGCCTCGTCGGTCGAGCGGCTGGCGACCGAGATCCGGCATCTGCAGCGCACCGAGGTCTACGAGGCGGAGGAGTTCTTCTCGCCGGGCCAGAAGGGCTCCTCGGCGATGCCGCACAAGCGCAACCCGGTGCTGACCGAGAATTTGACCGGCCTCGCGCGCCTCGTGCGCGGCATGGTCGTGCCGGCGCTGGAGAATGTCGCGCTCTGGCACGAGCGCGACATCTCGCATTCGAGCGTCGAGCGTATGATCGGGCCCGACGCCACGGTGACGCTCGACTTCGCGCTGGCGCGTCTGACGGGCGTGATCGACAAGCTGCTGATCTACCCGCGGAACATGCGCAGGAATCTCGACCGGCTCGGCGGCCTGCACAACTCGCAGCGCGTGCTGCTGGCGCTGACGCAAGCCGGAGCGAGCCGCGAGGAGAGCTACAGCCTCGTCCAGCGCAACGCGATGCGGACCTGGGAGCATGGCGAGGACTTTCTGACCAACCTCAAGGCCGACGCCGAGGTGACGGCGAAACTGTCGGCGGCGGAACTCGAGGCGATGTTCGACGAGGGCTATCACTTCAAGCACGTCGACACGATCTTCGCGCGGGTGTTCGGGGAGGCTTGAGCCGACTGGTCAACCAGTCTAAATTCTCGCCATGATCATCGTCGGCGCATTCGAGGCCAAGACCAAGTTTTCCGAACTGCTCGACCGCGTCGAAGGTGGCGAGGAGATTATCGTGACGCGCCACGGCAAGACGGTTGCCCGCATCGTCCCCGAGGGCCTTCCCGATGCGGAGACCGAGCGCAAGAAGCGCGAGGCCAAGGCTGCTGAAATCATGGCGGAGTTCGTGCGCGTCAGGGAGATGTTGCGCGCCCGGGGGGTATCCTTCTCGATCGAAGATATCATCTCGGCCAGGGACGAAGGTCGCCGCTGATGGCGGTCATCGATGCGTCGATCGTGATCGCGGCCCTATCGCCAGACGAGCGGAGCCGAGAGGCTCTGACGAAGATCGCGCCTTATTTTCTTGGCGGCGGATGTGTTCCCGGTCTTTGGCCGATCGAGGTCGCCAACGTCTTGTTGACGAAGCATCGGCGTAGAATTCTCGGCTTGGACGATTGCGAAAATGTCTGGCGGACCGTCGCGCTCATTCCGATCGATATCCACCACTTCGAGGCCAGCAGGGTCGGGAGTCATATCCGGCCGCTTGCCCTCTTGCATGGTCTCTCGAGTCACGACGCCTGTTATCTCCAACTCGCACTCGACCGCAGCGCGCCGCTTGCGACCGTCGATCGAAAACTGATGGCGGCGGCCCGTGCCGAAGGCGTGATGGTCCTCTGACAATGAAATCCTCCGACGTCGACATTCTCATCATCCCCGGCTGGTCCGGCTCCGGGCCCGACCACTGGCAGAGCCGCTGGGAGAGCAAGCTCAAGACCGCACGGCGCATGGTCCAGGACGACTGGGAGAAGCCGTCGCGGGAGGGTTGGGCGCGGCGCATCGTCGAGGCCGTGCGGGCGGCGAGCCGGCCGGTGGTGCTGGTGGCGCATTCCTGCGGGGTCAGCGCGGTCGCCCATGCGGCCGGCCAACTGAGGCCCGGCGAGGTCGCGGGCGCTTTCCTTGTCGCTCCCGCTGGTGAGGAGGCCAAGCGCGCGCTCCCTGGCGTGGAACCGGCCTTCGCCGAGCACCGGCGGCAAAAGCTGCCGTTCCCGGCCCTCGTTATCGCCAGCGCGACCGATCCGCATTGTCCGCAGGACGAGGCGAGGGAACTGGCGCAGGCCTGGGGCGCCGATTTCGTCGACGCCGGCGACAGCGGCCACCTCAACAGCGAATCCGGGCACGGCCCCTGGCCCGACGGCCTGCTGCAATTCGCCGGATTTCTCAGGAAGTTGGGCTGAGCGGCCCGCGAGCTTGATTAACCCGTCAGGTCGTATCGCCGGCCATGGCAAAACCGCCCCGGATCGCTCCGGGGCGGTCTTGTCTCACGCGAAAGCGCGATCAGCGATCGAGGTCAATTCTCGACATAGGTGATCTTGCCGTCGGCGGCCTTCTTCCAGGTGTAGACGGTGTAGTCCGGGCGGGTGATGTCGCCCTTCTTGTCGAAGGCGAGCTTGCCGATCACCGTGTCGACCGGCTGGCCGCCATGCAGGGCGGCCGCGACCTTCTTCGGGTCGAGCGAATTGGCGCGCTTGGCGCCTTCGGCGATGACCTGAACGGCGGCGTAGCTGTAGAGCGTGTAGGCCTCGGGCTTGAACTTCTTGGCCTCGAACTTCTTCAGGACGGCGGCCGCCTCCGGGCGCTTCTGCGGATCCGGCGGGAAGGTCATCAGCGTGCCCTCGACGCCGGGGCCGCCGATCGTGGCGAACTCGTCGGTGGTGATGCCGTCGCCGGAGATCATGACCGTCTTCAGGCCCTGGTCGCGCATCTGGCGCACGATCAGACCGCCCTCGGTGTGCAGGCCGCCCCAGTAGATGTAGTCCGCGCCGGCCGCCTTGAGCTTCGAGATCAGCGCCGAGAAGTCCTTCTCGCCGGCGTTGACGCCTTCGTACAGCACGTCCTTGATGCCCGCCTTGGTCAGGCCCTTGCGGGTCTCGTCGGCAAGGCCCTGGCCATAGGTCGTCTTGTCGTGGACGACGGCGATCTTCTTGTCCTTCAGGTTCTTGGCGATGTAGGCCGCCGCGACCTCGCCCTGCTGGTCGTCGCGCCCGCAGGTGCGGAAGACGTTCCAGAGGCCGCGCTCGGTGATCTTCGGGTTGGTCGCGGAGGGCGAGATCGCCAGGATGCCGTTCTCGGCATAGACTTCCGAGGCCGGCATGGTCACGCCGGAGTTGAAGTGGCCGATCACGAACTTGACGCCGTCGCCGACGAACTTGTTGGCGACGGAGACGCCCTGCTTGGGATCGGAGACGTCGTCGCCGACGGTCAGCGTGATCTTCTGGCCGAGGATGCCGCCGGCGGCGTTGATGTCCTCGATCGCCTGCTCGGTGCCGTTCTTCAGCTGGGCGCCGAAGGCGGCGTTGGGGCCGGTGATCGGGCCGCCGACGCCGAACTTGATCTGGGCATTGGCCACGCCCGAAAAGGCGAGGACCGCGCCGAGCG
The DNA here is from genome assembly GCF_058807355.1 of Allobosea sp. GW821-FHT12C12. Taxonomy (NCBI): domain Bacteria; kingdom Pseudomonadati; phylum Pseudomonadota; class Alphaproteobacteria; order Hyphomicrobiales; family Alloboseaceae; genus Allobosea; species Allobosea sp. GW821-FHT12C12. The sequence goes on along the minus strand of NZ_JBXAQP010000017.1, from coordinate 20,722 downwards.
CGATGCCGCTCAACAGCAGTTTCTTCATGAGATGAGACTCCCCTGCATTGACACTATGAACGGGCTGGATCGTCCGCCCGTCTCGGCGCGTGGTGCCACCGTGAGGCGCAGTCTTGCGCTTTTTCAACGGTCTGTCACGCGTCAAGCTCGCTGCCTTTTCAGGCGAGTTCAGCCTTGATCGCGACGCCCTCGCGAGGCTTCCAGCCGAAGGGGCCGGCGCGCTCGAAGAGCCAACGATACTGGGTCGTCATCTGTCTCGCCCGGTTGAAGCGCCAGCCCGCGAAGGCGAACATCATCAGCACTATCGTATCGACGGCATAGTAGTGCAGCGTCAGCAGCGTCGCCTGGAACAGCGCGAAATGGATGAAGCGCACGACGAGGCCGAGCACCAGCACATAGATCACGAGCTGGTAGTTCGGTTTCCAGGTCAGCGCGACGGCGCGCCCCGTCATCCAGGCGAGCCAGCCGCCCATCACCACGGTGACGAGCAGGAACAGCCAGATCGTCGGCTCCTCGTGGAGAATGCCCTGCATGTCAGTGCCTCCCGCCTTCGAGATAGGCCGCGCGCACCTGCGGGTTGGCCAGCAGCTCCTGGCCGGTGCCGCTCATGGTGACGACGCCGTTGACCATGACATAGCCGCGATGGGCGAGCTTCAGCGCATGGAAGGCGTTCTGCTCGACCAGGAACACGGTCAGCCCCTCGGTCTTGTTGAGTTCGCGGATCGCCTCGAAGATCTGTTTCACGATCAGCGGCGCGAGGCCGAGCGAGGGCTCGTCGAGCAGGAGCAGCTTCGGCCGCGCCATCAGCGCGCGGGCGATCGCGACCATCTGCTGCTCGCCGCCCGAGAGCGTGCCGCCGCGCTGCTGCAACCGCTCCTTGACGCGCGGGAAGAGCACGCAGATCTTTTCCAGATCCTCCTCGAAATGCTCGAGGCCGCGCACGGCCGCGCCCATCTGCAGATTCTCGAAAACTGTCATGCGCGGGAAGATGCGCCGTCCCTCCGGAGACTGCGCGATGCCGAGCCGCGCGATCTCGTGGCTCGGCATCTTCGTGATGTCGCGACCCCGATAGACGATCGTGCCCTCACGCGCCTGCGGATTGCCGAAAATCGTCATCATCAGCGTCGATTTGCCGGCGCCGTTGGCGCCGATCATGGTGACGATCTCGCCCTCGTTGACATCGATGTCGACGCCCTTCAGGGCGATGATCTTGCCGTAATAGGTCTTGACGCCCCGCACGGCGAGCATTGCAGCGGTCTCGATCATGCGATGCCGACCTCCGCTTCGACGGCCGCGACCTCGTCGTCGTCGACGCCGAGATAGGCCGCGATCACCTTCGGATCGGCCTGGACCTGCGCCGGCGTGCCGTCGGCGATCTTGGTGCCGTAGTCGAGCACCACGACATGGTCCGAGATCTCCATCACCACGGACATGTCGTGCTCGATCAGCAGGAGCGCGGTGCCGATGTCCTTGCGGATCGAGAGCAGCAGCGCGTTGAGGTCGGCGCTCTCGCGCGGGTTGAGGCCGGCGGCGGGCTCGTCGAGGCAGAGCAGCACGGGGTCGGTGCACATGGCGCGCGCGATCTCGAGCCGGCGCTGGTCGCCATAGGGCAGGTCGGCGGCGGGGTCGTCGGCGCGGTCGATCAGGTTGATCTTCTCCAGCCAGAACTTGGCCTTCTCGATCGCCTCGTTCTCGCGCGCCTTGTAGCCGCCGACGCCGAGCACCCCGAGAAACGTGAAGCCCGACGCGATCATCAGCGGGTTGTGCTGCGCGACCAGCAGGTTCTCCAGCACGGTCATGCCGCCGAACAGGCGGATGTTCTGGAAGGTGCGCGCGACCTTGGCCCGCCACGAGATCTGGAAGTCCGGCATGCGCTCCAGCAGGAAGCTCGCGCCCGAATCCTGCGTCAGCGTCATCATGCCTTCGGTCGGCTTGTAGAAGCCGGTGATGCAGTTGAAGACGGTGGTCTTGCCGGCGCCGTTGGGGCCGATCAGGGCGGTGATGTCGCCCTTGCGGGCCTCGAAGGAGAGGTCGTTGACGGCGGTCAGGCCGCCGAAGCGCATCGTCAGATGCTCGACCTGCAGCAGCGGGGCCGATGGGAGAGGAGCGCTCGTCATCAGCCGTGCCCCTCCTGCACCATGTCGGCCGAGATCGCCTTCTTCTCTTTCAGGAAGGCCGTCGGTTCGCGCGTCGAGATCAGCCCGCGCGGCTTCCAGATCATGATCACGACCATGGCCGCGCCGAAGATCAGCATGCGGTACTTCGTCGGATCGAAGTCGTTGCCGAAGACCGCCTTGAGCAGATCGAGCTCGCGCAGCAGTTCGGTGCCGCCGATCATCACCGTGGCGGCGATGGCGCAGCCCCAGAGCGAACCCATGCCGCCTAGCACGACGATGGCGAGGATGATCGCCGATTCCATGAAGACGAAGGATTCAGGCGAGATGAAGCCCTGCCGCGCCGAGAAGAAGGCCCCGGCGAAGCCGCCGAACATGGCGCCGATCGAGAAGGCGGTGAGCTTGGTGTTGGTGGTGTTGATGCCGAGCGAGCGGCAGGCGATCTCGTCCTCGCGCAGCGCCTCCCAGGCGCGCCCGACCGGCAGGCGGCGCAGGCGCAAGGTGACGAAAGCCGTCAGCAGGGCCAGGCACAGGATCAGGTAGTAGAGGAAGATCGTCCGGTAGAGCGGTGAGAATTCGAGCCCAAAGACCGCGGCGAAGCCGGTGTCGCTGGCGTTGAACGGGATGCCGAAGAAGCTCGGGCGCGGAATTCCGGAGATGCCGGCATAGCCGCCCGAGAACTCGACCCAGTTGACGAGGACGAGGCGGATGATCTCGCCGAAGGCGAGCGTCACGATGGCGAGATAGTCGCCGCGCAGCCTGAGCACGGGAAAGCCGAGGAGCATGCCCCAGAACGCGGCGAGGATCCCCGATAGCGGCAGCAGGATCCAGAAGGACAGGCCGAAATTCTTGGCGAGCAGGGCGTAGGAATAGGCGCCGACCGCGTAGAAGGCGACATAACCCAGATCGAGCAGGCCGGCGAGGCCGACGACGATGTTCAGCCCCCAGCCGAGCATGACGTAGATCAGGATCTGGACGCCGAAATTGTCGATCCATTTCAGCGCGCCGCTCCAGCCGGAGAGCGTGATCGCGATGATCGGGAAGGTGACGAGGAAGCCGAGGCCCAGTAGCGAGAACGTCCGCGAACGCGCCTGCAGCCAGGCGAAGGTGCCGTGCGGCAGGAAACGGACGAGCGATTGCCGCTCGGATTTGCCCTGCGCCTGCAGCGCCACGAGGAAGCGGCCGACGAAGACGATCGCGACGGCCCAGGCGACGGCGTCCCAGCGCGGGTCGAGCACCAGCACGTTCTCGATGTTCTGGCGGGTGCCCCAGGCGATGATCGGGATGCACAGGCCGAAGGTGACGAGCGCCGAGAAGCCGGCCTCCTTCAGCGCGGCCTTCATGTCGCGTTCGCGGGCGGCCGGAGTCGTTGCCTTTGTCATCGGGTCAGACCTTCTCGACTTCAGGTCGGCCGAGAATGCCGGACGGCATGAAGACCAGCACGATGGCGAGGATGCAGAACGCCGCGACGTCCTTGTAGTCGATGGTGAAATAGGCCGACCACATCACCTCGATCAGGCCGATCAGCAACCCGCCGATGACCGCGCCGGGCAGCGAGCCGATGCCGCCGAGCACGGCCGCGGTGAATGCCTTCACGCCCGGAATGAAGCCGTCGTTGAACGAGACCACGCCGTAGAGCACGAGATACATCACGCCGGCGACGGCGGCGAGCGCGGCGCCCATGACGAAGGTGATCGAGATCGTCCGGTCGACGTCGATGCCGAGCAGGGCGGCCATCTTGCGGTCCTGCTCGCAGGCGCGCTGGGCCCGGCCGAGCGGCGTCTTCTGGACGATCCACCAGAAGGCGGCGAGCAGCACGGCGGTCGTGACGATGATGACGATCTGCTTGTAGGAGATCTGGACCGAATAGGTCGCGCTCTCGATCAGCGTGATCGACTTGTTCAGCATCGGCGGCGTCGACTTGTTGCGCGGGCCCTGCACGACCTGGACGAAGTTCATCAGGAAGATCGACATGCCGATCGCCGAGATCAGCGGCGCGAGCCGGAAGGAGCCGCGCAGGGGGCGATAGGCGACGCGCTCGATCGCCCAGTTCCAGAGCGAGGTGAAGAACATCGCCAGGACCAGGACGACGATCAGCGCCACCACGATCAGCCCCGCCCCGAACCACGCCGCGATCAGCATGAAGAAGATCAGCGCGATGAAGGCCGAGAGCATGAAGATGTCGCCATGGGCGAAGTTCACCATGCCGATGATGCCGAAGACCATCGTGTAGCCGATGGCGATGAGGCCGTAGATCGACCCGAGGGTCAGCCCGTTGACGAGCTGCTGCAGGAACACTTCCATCGAGACGCGCGACCCCTTGAACCAGCTCCCGTTCTCTTGAGCCGACATGACGACGGCGCATGCGGGATGCGACTTCCGCGCAGAGCTACCAATCCCGCGCGGCTTCGACAATCGCGCCGCGCCACAAAACTGTCAAAAGCAATCTGCCACCGTCTGCCGAAGGATTAGGCAGTCGACTTTGCCGCCGCGCGGCGATTTGGCGCAACATGATTGCGAGGTGGGCAGGGCGGAAATCCGAACTCAGGCCGCACTCATATGAAGGGTCGAGACGATCTCGGCCTCGCGCTGGCGCGCCTGCGCCAGATCGAACGCGAGCTGCATGCGAAGCCAGGTCTCGGCCGTGGATCCGAACACCTTCTCGAAGCGGATCGCCATGTCAGGCGTGATGCCGCTGCGGCCGTTGACGATCTTGTCGAGCGTCTGGCGGCTTACGCCGAGCCGGTCGGCAGCCTTGCCCACCTTTAGTCCCAGCTCCGGCAAACAGTCATCCCTGACAATCCGTCCCGGATGAGGGGGATTCTTCATGGGCATAGCGTTGCAACCTTCTAGTGGTAGTCGATGTGGTCGACATCGACGGCGTCCTGACCCTCAAAGCGAAAGATTATTCGCCAGTTGCCAGTAACTTTGACGGCGAAGAACCCTTTCAAAGGCCCAGCCAATGGATGGAAGCCGTATCCGGCGATGTTCATGTCCTGAGGACGCGTAGCCGCATCAAGGGTAGCCAAACGGTTTTCGATCCTCGTGCGCTGTTCGGCGGGTAGCCCGCGCGCATCGTCTGTCTCGAATAACTTCTCCAAGGCTTTACTTTTGAAACTGCGGATCATGCGTGTGGGCTCCTTCTGAAAGGTCGAGGCACTGAAATTGGACGAACTGAAAAATATAAGTGTTGCTGATATGTAAACTGAAAGTTGTCTGTTGTCAACCCAGTATGGCGGTGACGGCATGCATTGACGAGAAGGCCGCATACCTCTGCTGGTAGCGGTGACCAGAAGCGTTGCCGCTTACCGATCCGCCACCGTGAACCCGTGCGCCAGCGGGTCGCGCTCGTCGATGAAGATGGTGTTGTAGCCGGTCATCCGGGCCCAGCCCTCGATCGAGGGGATGATCGCGTCGTGCTCGCCGACCTTGGCGGCGGCCTCGACGCGGCCGCGGAACAGCGTGCCGATGATGCTTTCGTGGACGAAATCGTCGCCGACCTTGAGCTTTCCCTGCGCCGCCCATTGCGCCATCCGCGCCGAGGTGCCGGTGCCGCAGGGCGAGCGGTCGAGCGCCTTGTCGCCGTAGAACACGGCGTTGCGGGCATGGGCGTCCGGCTTGGTCGGCGCGCCGGTCCAGAGAATGTGGCTCAAGCCGTTGATCGCCCGGTTCTCCGGATGGACGAACTGGTATTTGGCGTTCAGCGCGGCGCGCAGCTTCGGACTCCAGCGCAGCAGGTCGGACGGGTTGACCTCGGCGATGTCGCGGATCGCGCTCTGCGGATCGACGATCGCATAGAAGTTGCCGCCATAGGCGACATCGACCATGACCTCGCCAAGCCCGTCGACATCGGCCGTGAGCGCGGTCGCATGCAGATAGCTGGCGATGTTGGTGATGCGGACGCTGTCGACATGAGGTCCGTTGCGGACATAGGTCGCGGTGACGAGGCCGGCCGGCGTGTCGATCCGGAGCACGCCTTTCTCGCGCGGCGTCACCAGCCCGCGCTCCAGCGCCATGGTGACGGTGCCGATGGTGCCGTGGCCGCACATCGGCAGGCAGCCCGAGGTCTCGATGAAGAGGAAGGCGATGTCGGCGTCGTCGCGCGTCGGCGGATAGAGGATCGCGCCCGACATCATGTCGTGGCCGCGCGGCTCGAACATCAGCCCGGTCCTGATCCAGTCGAACTCGGCCAGGAAATGCGCCCGCTTCTCGACCATGGTGGCGCCGTTCAACATCGGGCCGCCGCCCGTGACCATCCGCACCGGATTGCCGCAGGTGTGGCCGTCGACGCAGAAGAAGGTGTGTGTCGTCATGGGCTTGGCTCGAAGGGTTGAGAGGCTGAATCTAGAAGCGCCGCGGGCTGAACGGGGCCAGATCGATCGCGGGCGGACGTCCGGCGATCAGGTCGGCGACGAGTCCGGCCGTCGCGATCGATTGCGTCATGCCGTAATGGCCGTGTCCGAAGGCATAGAGCACATGCGGGTTGCGGCTGGCCTCTCCGATGACGGGCAGCGAATCCGGCAGGGACGGGCGAAATCCCATCCAGAGCGTGCCGCTCTCGAAAGCCGGCAGGCCTTCGACGAAGCGCGTCGCCTTGTCGTGGAGCACCCTGGTGCGGGCATGGTTCGGGGCGGCCTCGAGGCCGCCGAACTCGACCGCGCCGCCGATGCGCAGGCCGCTCTCCAGCGGCGTCATGACGAAGCCGTGGCCCTCGAAGCCGATCGGGCGCGAGGTCAGGCCGGTGACGCCCGGAAAGCTGACATTGTAGCCGCGCTCGGTGTCGAGCGGCACGCGGTCGCCGAGCGCCGCCGCCAGAGGCTTCGACCAGGCGCCGGCCGCGACCACAACGCGATCGACCACGCGCTGCCAGCCGTCGCTGCCGACCAGGGCGGGCCGCTCTCCCGTCGAGATGTTCGTGATCTTTGCTTTCTCGAATGTCGCGCCGCGCGCCAGCGCTGATTCGAACAGCGCCAGCGTCAGCTCCAGCGGATCGGAGATATGGGCGGTGTCCGGGTGGAAGGCCGCGCCGACGAACTGGTTCTTCAGCGCCGGCTCGAGCTGGCGCAGTTCCTCCGGACCGATCATCTCGACCGCGATGCCGAACTCCGACTGCTTCCTGGCGATCTCGCCGGCCTCCGCGAAGCCGGCCCGGTCGGTGAAGGCGTAGAGCCCGCCGTTGCGGTGGATGTGTCGGCCGAGCCCGAGCGACCCGGTGCGCGCCAGCCAGGCCGGCAGGGCGAGCCGGTTCAGCGCCGCGATCCCCCGGATCGAGCGCTCATAGGCTTGCGGACGCGCCGCCAGCGCGAAGCGGGCGAGCCAGGGCAGCAGCCTTGCGAAATAGGCCGGGCGGATCGCGAGCGGGCCGAGCGGATCGAGCAGGAACTTCGGCGCCTGCCGCAGGATCTTCGGGCTGGCGATCGGCAGGATGTCGGTATGGGCGATCCAGCCGGCATTGCCGCGCGAGGGGCCGAAGGCCGGCCCTTCCCTGTCGAGGATCAGAACCTCGTGCCCCTCGTCGAGCAGGGCATGGGCGGTGGCGCAACCGACGATGCCGGCGCCGACGATCGCGATCTTCATGGCAGGCACGGCATCCGGAACGTCGGAAGCGCGGAGATCATGCAGGCTGGGGCCATTCTGCTTTTCCCCGCTCCTTCTTCCAGGGCCGCGGCCGCGAGACCGCGGCCGGATCGAGTTCCGCACGAGCGGGGGCGAGGGCGTCGAGGCCGCGCCGCCGTGCAGGCCCCGCACAAGGTCGCCGTCCGGCCGCCACGGCACAAGCTCCTTGCGCCAGGACCTGTTTCGCTTTCAGATTGCAATCCAGGCGGGCGGCAGATATCGAATCGGTGATATATCAATGCGCGATGCAGCGTCAATGCCGCGGTCCCCGGGCGAGGGCCGTTCGTGACGTATCGTCTGCTCGACGACCTGCGTCATGGCGGCGAGCCGCCGGCCTCGGCCGCCAACGATCTTGGCCTGAGCCTGTCGGAGATCGCCTATCGCCGGCTGGAGGAGGCGATCGTCACCCTGTCGCTGCGGCCCGGCGCGAGCCTGACGGAAGCGCAGCTGATCGACCTCGTCGGCGTCGGCCGCACGCCGGTCCGCGAGGCGCTGATCCGGCTGGCGCAGCAAGGGCTGGTCGAGGTCCTGCCGCGCAAGGGCGTGGTCGTCGCCGGCATCGACGCGATCGACGTCATGGCGGCGCTCGACGCGCGCGAGGCGCTGGAGCGGCTGATCGCCGCCGAGGCCGCCCGACGCGCGAGCCCGCGCGAGCGGATCGCCATCGTCGAGACGGCGCGCGCCATGCGAAAGGCTGCCGAGGATGGCGACGCCAACGCCTATATGCGGCTCGACAAGGAGCTCGACGCCGCGGTCGCCGCCGCCGCGCGCAGCCCCTATGCGACGCGCGCGGCCGAGCCGCTGCAGGCGCTGATCCGGCGCGCCTGGTACCATTTCGAGCGGCAGGACGACCTCGTCCCCGCCGCCCGGCACCATGTCGCCTTCGCACAGGCGCTGGCGACGGCCGATCCCGAGGCCGCGGTGGCTGCGAGCGCCCGGCTGATGGCGCATCTGCGCGCTGGCCTGCTGGCGACGCTGGGACGGGAATGACGGATATACGCCGCAGTGGCGGGTTCAGTCTCTGGCAGCCTCCCCATCGACCTCGGCGAAGACGCTCGCCGCCTCCTTGAAGGCGTGGTTGGAGGCCGGCACGCCGGCATAGACCGAGGCGTGCATCAGGATCTCCTTGATCTCGTCGCGGCTGATGCCGTTGTTGAGCGCGCCGCGGACATGGATGCGGAACTCGCCCCAGGCGCCGAGCGCGGCCGCGATCGAGAGCACGATGATCGAGCGCTCGCGGCGCTTGAGCCCCGGCCGGTTCCAGACGTCGTTCCAGGCGTTGCGCGTGATGAATTCCTGCCATTCGCGGTTGAAGTCGGTGAGGCCTGAACTCGCCTTGTCGACATAGGCCTCGCCGAGCACGGCGCGGCGCGTCTTCATGCCCTCGGCATAGCGGGTCTCGTCGTCCATGGCAGGCTCCTCGGGCGTCGGCGGGTCAGGCGTTCAGGAAATCGAGCACGGTCCTGGTGAAGGCCTCCGGCTGCTCGAGATTGGAGAGATGGGCGGCGTCGAGCTCGATGCGCCGCGCGCCGTGGATCGCGTCCGCGATGAGATGCCCGGCGGCTGGCGGCGTCGCCGGATCGAGCTTGCCGATGATCACCAGAACAGGGTTGACGATGGCGCGGATCGGCTCGCGCTGGTCCATGTCGCGGATCGCCGCGCAGCAATTGGCGTAGCCGAGCGGCGGGGTGGTCTTCAGCATCTCGCTGACCTTCGCCACTGTCCCCGCATCGCGTTCGCGGAAGGCGGGACTGAACCAGCGTTCCAGCGTCGGCTGGACGAGCCCGGCCATGCCGTTGGCGCGCACGGTCCTGATGCGGCCGTTCCAGAGATCGGGCGGGCCCATGCGGGCGCCGGTATTGGCGAGCACGACGCGGTTCAGCCGCTTGCCGTGATGGGTCGCGAGCCATTGCCCGACCATGCCGCCCTTGGACAGCCCGCACCAATGCGCGTTCTCGACGCCGAGATGGTCGAGCACCGCCAGCGCGTCGTGCCCGAGCCGCGCGATGGAACAGGGCCGGTCCTCGGCGGTCGACTGTCCATGGCCGCGCGAATCGTAGCGCACGACGCGGAAGCTCCTGGCCCATTCCGCAACCTGCGGATCCCACATCGAGAGGTTCGTGCCGAGCGAGTTCGACAGCAGCAGCACGGGCGCGTCCGGCGCGCCGTCCAGCGCGATGTTGAAGGGCTCGCCCCTGATGGTCTCGATCGGCATCGGCATCTGTCTCCGTCGGCTCTTGTCTGTCTTACGCTGGCGCGATCGTGCCGTCGCCGGCCAGGCGCAGCCTGCGGCCGGAAAGCGCCGTCTGCTGCGAGGCCGGCAGTTTGAGCGCCTGCGGCGCCGGCCAGCCCATCTCGCGCGCCACGATCAGCCCGAGCAGCAGGATGGCGTCGGGCTCGTGCATCAGGATCGCGGCCGGAGCCTTGCCGACGCGGACGAGTTCGAGCAGCACGGCGGAGGCCGAGGAGGAGCCGATCGTGCCGGGCAGGGCCAGCACGAGGCCGGCGATGCCGAGCCCCCGCTGCGGATGGCGCGCATCGATGACCATGCCCGAGCGCGGATCGACGCCGCCCCAAAAACTGATCGGCGCGGTCAAGGCGAGGCATCGCGCCGTGACCGCCGGGCCAGGGAACAAAATTTCGGCGCTCAGGACCATGCGCGCGGCTCCCGGACCAGCCGGCCCGCCACCGCGCTCTCGACGCATTCGGAAAGCGAGCCGTAGCTCACCGCATAGCCGGTGTTGCCGGGCGCGTAATGCGCGAATTTCCCCGAATTCGTCATCAGCACCGCGCCGTCCAACTCGGGCAGGACCGGGGTGACGACGACGCAGGTGTCGACCACGAAGACGACGCCCTGCGCTTCCAGCGCCGCGCGCCGGCCATTCCGTGCAAGCGGCCCGACGACGTGGCGGCCGGTGTTGGCATAGAGTGGGATGGCGAGCTTTCTGCCCGCGAGCCGCTGCTCGACCTCCTCGATCTCGGCGAGCGAGAGATGGGGCGACCCGATCGCGACCGCGTCGACGCGGTCCGTGCCGGCGCTGGTCGAGAGCCGCGCCAGCGTGGCCCGAACGATGTCCGGCGTGAGCAGGATCCGTTCCGCGGGCGGACGCTGTCCGAGCGCGGTTCCAAGATCGGGCGCCTCCGGCGTCACGCCGGCGACATGGAACAGCCCGACGCCGCCGGCCGAGGCGGCGGACGCCCCGAGCGCCTTCAGCCGGTCCTCGGTGGCGCAGCCCCGCAGGCCGTCGATCACGGCGACGGCGGTCCCGGCCGTGCGCCCGAGAAACGCGCCGAGCACGGGATAGAACACGTCCGACGCGCGCAGGCTCCGCGACAGGCCGGAGACGTCGATGACCAGCGTCGCCAGCCGGTTCTCCGGCCGGTGCAGGCCGTAATCCGGCGCGACGCCGCTGACCGCGCAGGCGATGTCGAGGAAATCGCCGTAGCGGTTGGTGCGCGCGCCCAGCACCGAGTTGCAGAACACGACCGCGTTGGATTCTCCCCAGGCGACGTCGGCGCCGGCCCTGGGCCGGTGACCGGCCTGATAGGGCGCGCAGGTCCAGGACGGCTCGCAGCCCATCGCCTCATAGGCGCGCATCATCCGGCCCGCCATGTCGCGCTCATGCGGCGGCAGACGGATTTTCGCGCAGCCGGCCGGGGTCAGCGCCCCGACGTTCAGCGTGGCCCGGACCGCGACCCTCGCGCCGCCCGCGACCAGCCTTTCGGCGAAAAGCGTGCCGGAATCGCCGTGATAGAGCGCGCCGTCGATATGGGCGGAGGCGACCGGGATCAGGCGCGGCGCGCCCATCAGCCGCGCGGATTCCGCGACGATGCGCATGGCCATGCCGGCGGCGTCCGAGCCGGCGGCGATGGCGCGCTGGCTGTCGGACAGCTCAACCATGGGCGGCCATATGCTCGCGCTCGGCCTCGTAGCGGGCGAGGATGCGGTCGATGATGGCGTCGCTCGCTCCGCGATAGGTGGCGGGATCAAACAGCGCGTCGAGGTCGGCCGGCGACATCGCAGCGGCGATTGTCGGGTCGTCCGCCAGTACCTCGCGGAGATGCCGGGCCTGCGCAACGCAGGTCCGGCTCGCCTGTTCCAGCAGATGATGGGCCTGCTCCCGGCCGATGCTGGCGGCGAGCGTCAGCGAGACCCGCTCTGCCATGACGAGGCCGTTGGTCAGATCGAGATTGCGGCGCATGGCCTCCGAGAAGACCTGCAGGCCTTCGATCAGGGTCAGCGTCTGGGCGAGCGCCGAGCCGGCGGTGAGGTAGAGCTCGCGCATGGTCGGCCATTCGGCATGCCAGCCGCCGATGGCGCGCTCATGCTCCTGCGGCATCGCCGCCAGCACGGTCGCGACGAGGCCGGGCGTGCGCTTCGAGGCGGCGACGATCAGCGCGCAGAGCACCGGATTGCGCTTGTGCGGCATCGCCGAGGAGCCGCCCTTGCCTGGCGCCTCCGGTTCGGCCAGCTCCGCGATCTCGGTCTGCGCCATCAGCGCGACGTCGAGCGCGATCTTGCCGAGATGGCCGGTCAGGATGCCAAGCTGCGCGGCCATCAGGGCGATGTCGCCGCGCTGCGTATGCCATGGCGTGTTCGCCGCGCCGATCGAGGGCATGGTCCTGACAAATGCGTCGAGCACGGTTGCGCCTTTGTCGCCGAGCGAGGCGAGCGTGCCGGCCGCGCCGCCGAGCTGATGCGCGGGCTGGCCCCAGATCCGGCAGTGATCGTGGAACGTCACCAGTGGGTCGAGCCACTGCGCCGCCTTGACGCCGAACGGGATCGGCACCGCATGCTGCAAAAAGGTGCGGCCGATCATCGGTGTGTCGCGATGACCGCGGACGAGGGCGGCGAGGGCTTTCGCGAGGCGGGCGGCGCGGGCGAGCAGCAGGCTTTGCGCTGCCCGATATTGCTGGGCGTGGCCGGAATCGATCACGTCCTGGCTGGTCGCGCCGTAATGCACCCATTTGGCGGCCTCCGCGTCGCGGCCGGCGACACGGGCGGTCAGCACCTTGACCAGCGGGATCGCCGGATTGCCGGCGAGCGTCGCGGCCTTGCCGATCGCGGCGATATCATAGAATTCCACGCGGCATTCCGCTGCGATGGCCTTGGCCACCGCCTCCGTGACCAAACCCGCCGCCGCCTGCGCGCGGGCGAGAGCGGCCTCGAAATCGAGCATGCCCTGCAGCGCGGCCCGGTCCTCGAACAGAACCGCCATCTCGCCATCGGCGAAGAGCTCGCCATAAAGGCCCGTCGCCGCTCCACTCATGCCGATCTCGATCCGGCGCCGGGCGCGGCGTCGCAAACCATCTTCACGCTTCGTCCCCTTCGTGCGCGCCGCCTCTTGTGCGGGCTCGCCGTTTCCGCTCATGGATAGCGTGCCCCGCCATCTTGGATAGACCCGGGGCAGGGCGGGCGGCAACTGGCCCGCGCGACAAGCCGCGACGCAGGGAGTGACGCCATGGCGATGACGATGAATGGCGAGGTCACCTTGCCCGCGGCCAGGGACGTGGTCTGGGCCAGTCTCAACGACCCCGACGTGCTCAAGGCCTGCATTCCGGGTTGCGAACAGCTCGTCAAATCCGACGACACGCATTTTTCGGCGGTGGTCAAGGTCAAGCTCGGTCCGGTCAAGGCGACCTTCAAGGGCAAGGTCGAACTCGTCGATCTCGATCCGCCCAACGGCTACCGCATCCAGGGCGAGGGCGAGGGCGGCATCGCCGGCTTCGCCAAGGGCGGCGCCAAGGTGACGCTGAGCGACGCCGGGGGCGGCCAGACGCTGCTGCGCTACGACGTCGAGGCGCAGGTCGGCGGCAAGCTGATGCAGATGGGCTCGCGGCTGATCGATTCGGTCTCGAAGAAGCTCGCCGACGAGTTCTTCGCCAATTTCGCCAAAGCGGTCGGCGGAGGCTGAGCCGCGTCAGGACGCGCGGCGCAGCGCCGTGAGCGCCGTGCTGACCGCGGCTTCCGCCGCGCCGACCTGAAGCGCGATGCCGGTCGCCGCCGCGTTGGCGCGGTCGAGGGTGCGGGCGGTCGCGACCAGGCTCTCGTTGACGGCGCTGGCCGCCGCGATGGCCTCGTCGGATCTGCCGGCGACGTCGGCCGCGTCGCGCGCGATTCCGGCCGTGACGTGGCCCTGCTGCGAGACGGCGTCCGAGATCGCCTCGGAATCGAGCCGCATCTCCCCGATCGTGCCGCCGATCGCGGCGGCGTGGCTGCTGCAGGCCTCGGCGCTGGCGGCGAGTTCGGCGATCTGACGGGCGATGTCCTGCGTCGCGCTCGCCGTCTGCGTCGCGAGCGACTTCACCTCGGACGCGACGACGGCGAAGCCGCGCCCGGCCTCGCCGGCGCGGGCCGCCTCGATCGTGGCGTTGAGCGCGAGAAGGTTGGTCTGGGCCGCGATGTCGGCGATCATGCCGGCGACGGCGCCGATGCTGCCGGTTACGTCGCGCAGGCGCGCGATCGCCTTGTTCATCGCGTCGGCGTCGTGGACGGCCCGGTTGGCGATCGAGAGGCTCTGGCGGGCGCGCTGGCCGATCTCGGCGATGTTGGCCGACATCTCTTCGGTCGCGGCCGCGGTCTGGGTCGATTTCTCGCGCACCAGCATCGAGGTCTGCTCGAGCGAGGCGACCTTCGTCTTGATGAACGCCGTCGCGCGGTTGGTCTCGTCATTGGTCAGGGCGAACTGCTCCACCGCCTCGGCGATCGAGGCGTCGATGCCGCCGATCCTGGCCTTCAGCGTCGCGGCGGCCTCGTCGAGCGTCATCGAGCGGCGCTGCGCCTCGCCGGCCTCGATCTGCTGGTCGAGGGTGATCGCGGTGTTGACGTCGTAGGTCAGGACGCGTTCGACGATGTAGAGATCGTCGGAGGTCCGTTTCGGCCGGGTCAGCACGCGCGCTTTGCTCTCGACGAGGATCTCGCGGAACAGCGTGAAGGCGATCGAGACGCGCGGGCGCGGACCGACGCCCGCGATGCGCTCCAGACGGCACAGGGCGTCCACGGAGGCGGTGTAGCGCTCGTCGAAGACGCCTTCGAAAAGCAGCCGGAAATGGTTCGCTTCCATCGCGTAGAGCTGCTCCGCGACCGGGTCGACGGCGTCGCGAAGGACGGGATGAATCCTGAAGGCGCGCTCGAAATCGGCCGCGACGATGCGGCCGATGACGCGTTCGACCACGGCGCTGTATGTCATCAGCCGCGCGCGCTGCGCGTCTCCGTAGCCGATCGCCTTCAGGCGACGCTGGATCTGGTCTTGGATCGACGACACGGCACGGCCCGGACTTGCGGCGGCGTGCAGTTGCCGCGGCAACGTCAGATTGCGAGCGCCCGATTAAGAATCCGCAAAGATCGAGCCGTCGAATGACCGCGTCCGTCGGCGCATGCCCGCCTTTCGTCGCCCGATGCGCTAATTGTGATTTTGCTCAAAAACCTGAGCAAACGCGCTGTCGTCCTGGCTCGCAGCCCGCTTGACCGCGCAAATCAGCGGGTCCACAGTCGGTTTGGAGCTGTTCCAAGGAAAAGCTGCCGCGCCGGCCGCATGCCGCGCGAGGGATGAGATGCGACGGCTACGAGATGTCATAGCCGGCCGCCAGAGCCGGGTTCGGGAGGAATGACCATGGCCACCGTTTCCATGACGGTGAACGGCAAAGCCGTCACCGCCGCCATCGATCCGCGCACGCTTTTGGTGCAACTCCTGCGCGAGAACCTGCGTCTGACGGGCACGCATGTCGGCTGCGACACCAGCCAGTGCGGCGCCTGCGTCGTCCATGTCGACGGCAGGGCGGTGAAATCCTGCACCGTGCTCGCGCTGTCGCTGGACGGAGCGGAGGTCACGACGATCGAGGGCTTGGCGACGAACGGCGCGCTGCATCCGATGCAGGAAGCCTTCCGCGAGCATCACGGCCTGCAATGCGGCTACTGCACGCCGGGCATGATCATGGCCGCCGTGGACATGGTGAACCGGCGCGGCCACGCCCTCGACGAGAAGACGATCCGCGAGGATCTCGACGGCAACATCTGCCGCTGCACCGGCTACCACAACATCGTCAAGGCTATCGCCGCCGGCGCCGAAGCCATGGGCGGCAAGGCCGCGCCGGTCCGGCAGGCGGCCGAGTAGGGCGTTTCAGGCCCGCGCCATTCCGTGCGGGCTTTTTCTCATGCCATGACGCGCCCGCCAGAGGCGCGCTGCGAGGAGGAAACACCAATGTCTGCTCAATCGGGCTCCGCGACGGGCATCGGCGCGTCGGTGCGTCGCAAGGAGGACCACCGCTACATCACCGGCCAGGGCCGCTATACCGATGATATCGACCGGCCGGGCCAGGCCCATGCCTGGTTCCTGCGCTCGCCGCATGCGCACGCGACGATCAAGACGATCGACGCGAAGGCGGCCGCGAAGATGCCCGGCGTGCTCGGCATCTTCACCGGCGACGATCTCGCCGCCGACAAGGTCGGCGGGCTGATCTGCGGCTGGATGATCCACAACAAGGACGGCTCGCCGATGCGGGCGGGCGCCCATCCGGCGCTTGCCCGGGGCAAGGTCCGTTATGTCGGCGACCATGTCGCGGTCGTGGTCGCCGAGACGCTGGCCCAGGCGCGCGATGCGTCGGAAGCCATCGTGGTCGACTACGGCGTGCTGCCGGCGGTGGTCGAGACCGCCAAGGCCGCCGGGGCCAAGACGGTCGTGCACGACGAGGCGCCGGACAACACCGTGTTCAACTGGCATCTCGGCGACAAGGACGCGACCGAGAAGGCCTTCAAGGCGGCCAAGCACGTCACCAGGCTCGACATCGTCAACAACCGGCTGGTGCCGAACCCGATGGAGCCGCGCGCCGCCGTCGGCGACTACGACCGGGGCGAGGGCGCGTTCACGCTCTACACCACGAGCCAGAACCCGCATGTCGCGCGCCTCGTGCTTTCGGCCTTCATCGGCATCGCGCCGGAGAACAAGCTGCGCGTGATCGCGCCCGATGTCGGCGGCGGCTTCGGCTCGAAAATCTTCATCTACGCCGAGGAGACGGTCTGCGTCTGGGCGGCGAAGAAGGTCGGCCGTCCGGTGAAATGGACCTCGGACCGCACCGAGGCCTTCCTCTCCGACGCGCATGGCCGCGACCACGTCACCCATGCCGAGCTCGCGACCGACGCGGACGGGAAGATCACGGGCTTGAGGGTCAAGACCACCGCCAATCTCGGGGCCTATCTCTCGACCTTCTCCTCCTCGGTGCCGACCTATCTCTACGCGCCGCTGCTCTCGGGGCAGTACGACATCCCGGCGATCTATGCCGAGGTCGACGCGGTCTACACCAACACCGCCCCGGTCGACGCCTATCGCGGCGCGGGCCGGCCCGAGGCGACCTTCGTGGTCGAGCGTCTGGTCGAGGTCGCGGCGCGCCAGCTCGGCAAGGATCCGGCCAGGTTCCGGATGCAGAACTACATCAGGAAGTTCCCGCACCAGACGCCGGTGATCATGATGTACGACGCCGGCAACTACGCCGCCTCGATGAGGAAGGCGCTGGAGATCATCGACTACAAGGGGCTCGGCAAGCGCAAGCGCGACTCGGCCCGCAAGGGCAAGCTGCGCGGCATCGGCTTCTCGGCCTATATCGAGGCCTGCGGCATCGCGCCGTCCGCCGCCGTCGGTTCGCTCGGCGCGGGCGTCGGCCTGTGGGAATCGGCCGAGGTGCGGGTCAACCCCGTCGGCACCGTCGAGGTGCTGACCGGCTCGCACAGCCACGGCCAGGGCCATGAGACGACCTTCGCCCAGCTCGTCTCGGGCAAGCTCGGCATCCCGATCGAGAACGTCTCGATCATCCATGGCGACACCGATAAGGTGCAGATGGGCATGGGCACCTATGGCTCGCGCTCGGGCGCGGTCGGCATGTCGGCGATCTTCAGGGCGCTCGACAAGGTCATCGCCAAGGGCAAGAAGGTCGCGGCCTATGTGCTGGAGGCCGACGAGGCCGACATCGACTTCGCGGACGGGCACTTCCAGGTGAAAGGCACCGACAGGACGCTCGATTTCGGCTCCTGCGCGCTGCAGGCCTATGTCGCGCACAAGTTCAACGGCCAGGATCTCGAACCGGGGCTGAAGGAGGGCGCCTTCTACGACCCGACCAACTTCACCTTCCCGGCCGGCGTCCACATCTGCGAGGTCGAGATCGACCCCGACACCGGCGTCACCCGGATCGAGCGCTGGGCGGCGGTGGACGATTTCGGCGTCGTGATCAATCCGATGATCGTCGAGGGCCAGGTCCATGGCGGCATCGCCCAGGGCGTCGGCCAGGCGCTGCTCGAAGGCGCGAGATACAATGCCGACGGGCAGCTCGTGACGGCGAGCTTCATGGATTACTGCATGCCGCGCGCCGACGATCTGCCGTCCTTCGAGGTCGGCATGACGGTGACGCCGTGCCCGTCCAACCCGCTCGGCATCAAGGGCTGCGGCGAGGCCGGCGCGATCGCCGCCCCGCCGGCCGTGATCAACGCCATCACCGACGCGCTCGGCCATGAGGACATCGCCATGCCGGCGACGCCGCAGGCGGTCTGGCGCGCGGCGCAGAAGAGCATCCGGAAACTGGCAGCCGAGTGAGCTGAAGGGACGCCACGATGTACGCTTTCGCCTATCACCGCCCCGCAACCGCCCGCCAGGCCGCCGGCCTCCTCGCCAAGAAGGAGGACGCCAAGCTGCTCGCGGGCGGGCACACCCTGCTGCCGACGATGAAGCAGCGGCTCGCCTCGCCGGCCCATCTCGTCGATCTCGGGGCCTGCTCCGACCTCAAGGGCATCGAGCGCAAGGGCCGCAACGTGGTCATCGGCGCGATGTCGACCCATGCCGAGGTCGCGGCGTCCCCGATCGTGCAGGAGGCCATTCCGGGCCTTGCCTACCTCGCCTCGCATATCGGCGACCCGCATGTGCGCCATCGCGGCACGATCGGCGGCTCCGTCGCCAACAACGACCCGGCCGCCGACTATCCCGCCGCCTGCCTGGCGCTGGGCGCGACGATCGTCACCAACAAGCGCAGGATCGAGGCGGACGCCTTCTTCACCGGGCTCTACGAGACCGCGCTGGAGGAGGGCGAGATCATCACGAGGATCGCCTTTCCGGTCGCGTCCAGGGCCGGCTACGCCAAGTTCCGCAACCCCGCCTCGCGCTATGCGCTGGTCGGCGTGTTCGTGGCCAAGCGCGGCTCCGATGTCCGCGTCGCGGTCATCGGCGCGGGCGAGGGCGGCGTCTTCCGCTGGGCCGAGGGGGAGGCGGCGCTGAAGACCCGCTTCGCGCCGAAATCGCTCGACGGCGTCAAGGCCTCGGCCAGGGGCATCAACGCCGACATGCATGCGGATGCGGAATATCGCGCCCATCTGATCGGCGTGATGGCCAAGGAGGCGGTGGCGCGGGCGGTGGGGAAATAGGGCGGGACCAAAGGCGCGTCATGCTCGGGCAGGTTTTGACGGAGACCGACATATGTCGGTCATCCGTCACCCTCGGGCTTGACCCGGGTATCTCCTGCAAGCCTATCTCTCGGCTCATCCCCACGAGATGCTCGGGTCAAGCCCGAGCATGACGCGAGTTGTCATGCCCTCCGCGCTTCCCGCTTCCATCGACGCCACGCTCACCCTTCTCCTGTCACAGGGCTATGTCTCGGATCGCTCGCTCGCGACCGTGCTGTTCCTGGCGCTCAGGATGAAGCGGCCGCTGCTGCTCGAGGGCGAGGCCGGGACCGGCAAGACCGAGATCGCCAAGACGCTGGCGGCAGCGCTGGGCCGTAAGCTGATCCGGCTGCAATGCTATGAGGGGCTCGACCTCGCCTCGGCCGTCTACGAGTGGAACTATGCCGGGCAGATGATGGCGATCCGGCTGGCCGAGGCCGGCGGCGCAACCGGCGATCGTGCGCAGCTCGAAGCCGACATCTTCTCCGGGCGCCATCTGATCAAGCGGCCGCTGCTGCAGGCGCTGGAACCGCAGGAGGGCGGCGCGCCGATCCTGCTGATCGACGAACTCGACCGCACCGACGAGGCGTTCGAGGCCTTCCTGCTCGAGGTGCTGGCCGATGCGCAGGTGACGATCCCGGAACTCGGCACCATCAAGGCCGCCGAGCCGCCGATCGTGATCCTGACCTCGAACCGCACGCGCGAGATCCACGACGCGCTGAAGCGGCGCTGCCTCTATCACTGGGTCGGCTATCCGGACGCCCCGCGCGAACTCGCCATCGTGAAGGCGCGCGCGCCGCGGGCCCCGGCAAAGCTCGCGAAACAGGTCGTCGCCTTCGTTCAGGCGATCCGCAAGGAGGAGCTGTTCAAGGCGCCGGGCGTCGCCGAGACGCTGGACTGGGCGAGCGCGCTGGTCGAGCTCGACGCGGTCGCGCTCGACCCGGCGCTGGTCTCCGACACGCTGGGCGCGCTGCTCAAATACCAGGACGACATCCAGGCGATGCAGGGCTCGAAAGTGAAGGAGCTGCTGGACCAGGTGAAGGCGGAGGCGGGGCGGTGAGGCTCTTCCTCTTCCCGCACGGGGAAGGGGAAGTATCAGGACCACGAACGGGAGACATGCCATGAACAGCGACATCAAGGCGATCGAGGCCGCGACCTGGACCTATCTCAACGGGCTCTACGAGGGCGATGTCGGCAAGCTCGAGCAGGTCTTCCATCCGACCAGCGCGCTGACCTCGGCGCAGGACGATGGCCACATCAAGATTCTGCCGCGCGACGACTGGTTCGAATGGGTGCGCAACCGGCCTTCGCCGAAGGCTGCGGGTCTGGCGCGGGCCGACCATATCCTGACCATCGACCTCGTCGGGCCGACGCTGGCGCTGGTCAAGGTCAAGTGCCAGATGCCGCCGCGCTACTTCACCGACCTGCTTTCCTTCCTGAAGATCGACAGCAAATGGCAGGTCGTCCAGAAGGTGTTCATGACCGAGACGCAAGGGTGAGCGTGTCTGCCTTCCCGAGCGCCGCAGTCTCTTCTCCCTCCCCCCGCTTGCGGTGGGGAGGGCCGGGGTGGGGG